>JBDTMP010000046.1:0-4955 GCA_039934215.1 Ginsengibacter sp. | reverse complement strand
AAGTATTTTGTAAAATATATTCAGCAGATGAAAGCTGAGGGGATAACTATTGATGCGATTACGCCGCAAAATGAACCTTTGCATCCCGGTAATAATCCAAGTATGCTGATGTTGGCAGAGCAGGAAAGAGACTTTATTAAAAACAATCTTGGGCCTGCTTTCCAGGCCGCAGGCATCAAGACAAAAATTATTACATACGATCATAATTGTGACCGGCCTGATTATCCGCTAACGATTTTGAACGATGCTGCAGCAAGGCCATTTGTTGATGGATCTGCTTTTCATTTATACAATGGTGACATCAGTGCTTTATCGCAGGTGCATGATGCGTACCCTGATAAAGCCGTTTATTTTACAGAACAATGGACGGGCTCGAATGAAACTTTTGAAAATAATCTTAGGTGGCATGTAAAAAATGTTATCATAGGTTCCATGCGCAACTGGAGCCGCATAGCATTGGAATGGAACCTGGCCAGCGACAAAAATTATAATCCGCATACTCCCGGTGGCTGCTCTGAATGCAAAGGCGCTTTAACTATTGATGGTACAGTCAGCAGAAGAGTTAGCTATTATATTATAGCCCATGCGTCAAAGTTTGTTCCTCCCGGGTCTGTACGGATTGGCAGTAATATTCCTGGCAGCCTTTATAATGTTGCTTTTAAAACTCCTTCAGGAAAAAAAGTTTTGATAGTCGAAAATGACGGTGCATCTAGTGCCAGTTTTAATATTGGATTTAATGGAAAGCAAGTTGCCACCTTCCTTCCTGCCGGTGGCGTTGGCACCTACGTTTGGTAAAATTTATTGATGTAATTTTTTTAGTGCATTACAAGTCATTTATTCAACTTTTGTAAACCGGAACGAATAAACAAATGGCGGCAATACCAATCCATAAGAAAGAGGCGTAGCCGCAGATTGTCGTATTTTTATGATCGCGGTCGTGGGATTTATTAACTGTAATGTAACGGTCGCACGAATTGATTTATTTGCGCCGGCATTCATTATGGTGTCACCCGCTTTTCCGTCTCCCGGCTCATCTTCTTTTAAAATTTTATAAGTCTGGGAAGCAATAGCGACATCTTCCGCAGTAATTTTCATATCCCTTTGCAATAGGCATGAGGTGCAGCCGGCAAATGCATTAAAGACACTTAAAAATGAAGTTTCATTGGTTTTAAAATAGTAAAATTGAACGTAGCTTTTAATGGCAACTTTTTTTTCGTCTATCGGTTCAATTTTAAGGTACCCGTTTGTTGATTGGGCTTTAGGTTCAACGTCAGCTAATTTCCAATCGCCTGCAAAAGTTTCGTTTAAGTTTGCTGTGATATTATCTGTTGTATTTATTTTTTCAGTGCCCGTTGCGGTCACCTTTTCATTGCCTGTTTTGCCTGCTTTTTTATTGCTGCTCTCAGTCTTTGTCCCTTCAATGTAAGGCGAATCTTTTTTTAATGTTAGTGCCGGTTCAACATCAGGCGACTTACGATCACCTGAATTAGTATCCATTGAATTTACTATTGTATCTTTTTTGATAGCTGTTGGTTTTTTATTTTTTGATGAATAAATAATAGCCACCGCGATAATAATTACAAGCGGAATGATTAGGAATAGAAGTCTTGAGTATTTTTTATTAGATGGTTTATCAGCCTTCATCAATGGTTTTTCTTCTTCCGGCAAAAAGGCCTCTGCAGCAGTATCGCCTTTCAGTTCGTTGGTCAACAATGCCAATCCTGAAATATAATCTTTAGTAAAATCTATATGCTGTAGCCTTTGCAGCCGAAAGGGCGTTTTACTGTCGCGGAGAATAAGGGGTATTACCTTTTTGCGTTCTTCAAGAGCATAATAAACTTCATCGAGGACATTGTTGGAGTTGACTGAGTTTTCGGTTTCTACAAATAATAAGCAATCGCAATTTTCCAGGGCTTTTTGAATTTCCATGTCCCACTCAGCTCCCGCCCTGATGTCTTCCTGGTCAAGCCAAACATTAAAGCCCTTTTTTTTAAGATCGAGCGCCAGCTTTAAAACAAATTCTGAAGCGTCAATTCTTGAATAGCTAAAGAAAATTTTTTCTAAAATCATAAAGCGATACAGTTACCTGAATATAAAGTAAAAACTTGAAAATTCTTGAAAGTTTAGCTCATCCAGTTGATGCCTGCTTCCGCATTCCATTTTACAGTTGACTTTTTAAGCTTTGTCCAAAACTCAATAGAACTCTTGCCGGTGATATCGCCCACACCAAATTTACTTTCATTCCATCCCCCAAAGGAGAATGGCTCCCTGGGAACCGGCACGCCTACATTTACTCCAATCATCCCGGCGCTTGCCCTGTCGATGATATAACGTGCCATTCCGCCATTTTGTGTAAATACACTTGCAGCGTTTCCATAAGGATTTGCGTTTTCAATCGCCAGCGCTTCATCAACAGTTTTTGTTCTCATGATACTGATTACCGGGCCAAAAATTTCTTCTTTAGCCACAGACATTTCAGGGGTTACATAATCAATAACAGTGGGACCAACATAGGTGCCATTTTCTTTCCCTTCAACAATAGTTTTTCTTCCATCCACTAAAATTTTAGCGCCCTGCTCTTCCGCTTCGGTAATGTATTTTTCTATTTTTTTTTGAGACTCTTTGTTGATCACTGCACCAAGGTTTTTTCCCGGAATAATTTTTTTTGCTTCGACGCAAATCTTATCAATAATATTATCAACATCTCCCACGCCTACCATGGCGCTTGCCGCCATACAACGTTGCCCTGCACAGCCACTCATGCTTGCAGCCACATTTTGCGCCGTCATTTCGGGTATGGCATCGGGTAATACGATCAGGTGGTTTTTTGCACCGCCTAATGCTAGGCATCTTTTATAATTTTGTGTAGCCCTTCTGTAAACAATTTTCGCAACTTTTGTAGAGCCCACAAATGAAATGGCTTCAATACCGGGATGATCACAAATGGCTTCGACAATTTGCTGGTCGCCATGAACCACATTCAAAACACCATCTGGTAAACCGGCCTCCTTTAATAATTCCGCCAATTTACCTACGCTTACAGGCACTTTTTCCGATGGCTTCATGATCATGCAATTTCCCAATGCGATTGCGTTTGGTATAGTCCAGTTGGGAACCATACTGGGGAAATTAAACGGTACGATGGAAGCGACCACGCCCAGTGGTACATGCTCTGTTCTGCATTCAACTCCGCGGCTTACCTCCAGCAATTCGCCGGCAACTAATTGTGGAAGTGAACATGCAAATTCTGTAAGCTCGATGCATTTTTCAATTTCGGCTAAAGACTCGGCGATGGTTTTACCATTCTCTTCAGAACATACCAGCGCCAGTGAATCTAAATTTTTTTCCAGTAAAGTTTTGTAGCGAAAAAAAACCTGCACTCTTTCTTTGATGGGAATTTTACTCCAGGATACAAATGCTTTTTTCGCAGAAGCTACTGCTTCATCAAGGTCAGCGGGTGACGACAAGTAAACTTTTGAAAGCAAGGCGCCATCAATAGGTGAAACAACATCCAGCGTATTTGCTGAAGACGGGTTTTTAAACTTGCCGTCAATATAATTTGTAGTAAGTGGATATTTCATATTGGTATTAATTTTTTAAATTTTTATTTCAAAAAAAATCAATTTATAAACAGTATGTATATTTAATTTTATTTCCGCAAATAATTATTTCAAAAACACTTATAGACCATTTTATTTTTTTGTTTTGCTTATTATACAATTTTACAAGCTTAGTAAATTAATTAAAAAATAGAAAAAAGCTAAAGCTATTTAAGGTATAATATGATGAGAAATTTATTTTCAAAGATTTTAGTACGAAACGTTCCTACGGAACGATCTGCCAATTTGTGAATGGGTACTACTTACTAAATGCTCTTCCGGAACATGCAAAATCCAAATAGCACCTCAAGAAGAATTAATCACTTATTATTAATTTGATCGTAATGTATTGTAATTTTATTCACGCTGAATTATTTAGTACACCTGAATTTTTATATTAAATATGCTTAACCGGAACTTCAGAATTATTTTCTTCGCATTCATTTTATTATGCGCTGCAACCGGCTGCAAATCCTCTAAACATAAAATTACGCTGGCCTCCGGGGAATATGACCTGACGAGGCCTTCAAAGTTGATATTGGGAGATGCATTGGCGGAAATTTCAGGAATCAGTTTCTATCCGAAGGACAGCAGCGTATTTGCTATTTCTGATGAAACGGGCCTTCTTTATAAAATTCATCTTAAGAAAGGGTTTCTCATAGAAGAATGGGCTTTTGATAAGAAAAGAGATTATGAAGATATAGTGCAATATGACAGTTCATTCTATGTTTTGGAAAGCAATGGCAATATTGAAAAATTAAATGTGGTTCCGCGCAGCACACCATCCGGCAGAGATACTATGCTTAACCGGCGGAGTACTTTTCCCGGCGATAATACATTGAAGAGAGAATTTGAGTCTCTTTATTATGATGAAGAATATAAGGGCTTTGTAATGATCTGTAAAGATTGTGAAGATGACGACTCTAAGTTTACAACCGCCTGGCTATACGATCCCGTTGCCAATAGCTATACTCCCTCGATATTTAAAATTGCGCTTGATCCCATTGCGGAAAAAACCGGAGCTGAAAAAATAAAGTTCAGGCCTTCCGCGGCGGCCATACATCCTGTTTCAAAAGATATCTGGGTAGTGTCTTCTACCAATTCATTGATTGTTGTAATCGACCACAAGGGTAATATGAAAGATGTATATACGCTTGATCCCGGTATCTTCAATCAGCCTGAAGGAATTACATTTACTCCGTGGGGTGACCTTCTCATTGCCAATGAAGCCGGGGACAAATATCATTCTGCTAACTTATTAATATTTAAACCCAAAAAATAAAGGTTGATGCAAAAAGGCTTCGGAATTATTCTACTGTTAGTTTATAATTTATGTGCAGCGCAATCAGATTCTAT
>JBDTMP010000045.1:0-5037 GCA_039934215.1 Ginsengibacter sp. | reverse complement strand
GAAATAAAAGTAGTAATAATGGCTATGCCAAATGAACCACCGAGTTGTCGCATCATTCCCGTGAAAGCCGCACCTTGTCCTATTTCTTTTCCATGTAAGGAAGAAAGCGCCAATGTGGTAATGGGTATAAATAAAAGCCCAAGCCCTCCGCCTCTTAGTATCAGCAGCCACCAAAAATTATCTGCACTGGTGTCTGGTGTAAGTATTTTATAAGCCCACAGGCTATAAAGAAAAAAAAGGATGAGGCCTCCGGCTACAAGATATTGTTGTTTTACGCCACGCTGCAACAGCCGCCCTATTATGGGCATCATGAATGCAGTAGCAATGCCGGAAGGAATCAGTAACATGCCCGCCTGTTGCGCAGTCCATCCGAGGGTTGACTGGGTATATAAAGGAATAATAAATGTAGAACCATATAGGCCAAATCCTAATAAAAACGACATGATTGTTCCCACACGCAGGTTCCCGTTTTTTAAAACCCTTAATTCAACAATAGGATTGTCATAAGTAAGCTCCCGCCAGATAAAAAAGAATAAACCTAAAACGGCGGTTACTGATAATAGAATAATGATAGTATCGTTAAACCAGTCATCATCATGACCTTTTTCCAGGACATACTGGAGCGAACCGACAGCTATAGTAAGTAATGCAATACCAAGAAAATCAATATGCTTAGTTAAGGTTTTTTCTGAAAATTTTGGGCTTCTTATAAATTGTAATGTGAGCAAGGTGGCGGCAATCCCTATGGGAATATTTATGTAAAAAATATATGGCCAGCTAAAATGATCAATGATATAACCGCCTAAAGGAGGTCCAAGTGTGGGGCCGATTATTACACCCAACCCGTAGATGGCTTGCGCCATACCACGTTTTTCAATAGGATAACTTTCGGTGATAATTGTTTGGGAAGTTACAAGTAATGCTCCCCCGCCAACTCCCTGTAAAAAGCGAAAAATCACCAATTCCCATATCCCCGTTGCGTTACCGCATAAAAAGGAAAATACTGTAAAGATCATAATGGATGCGGCAAAATAATTCCTCCGTCCAAATTGCTGGGAAAGCCAGCTCGTCATAGGAACGATAATTACATTACCAATGGCATAGGCGGTAATAACCCATCCTATTTCAGTTAGCGTAGCTCCGAGATTGCCCCGCATATCGTTAATAGCAACGTTTACAATCGTGGTATCTACGATTTCCAATAATGCACATAAGATTGCCGTGACGGTTACAATTACGCGCCGGGAGCCATACTCCACCAAAGAATTCGCCTGCTGCATATAAATTTTATTCTTCCTGAAAAACTATTTCCCTTTTTGCAACTTAGTTGAGGTGTACGTCAACATTCACATTCATTCCCGGCCTTAGCCTGTTCAGCAATGAATCGTGGTGATTTACAAATTCAATTTTTACAGGAACACGCTGAACAACTTTTACGAAATTTCCGCTCGCATTATCCGGGGGAAGCAATGCAAAAGCTGCACCTGTGGCTGGTGAAAAAGATGTGAGTGTTGCTTCAAAATCATGTTTGGGAAATGCATCTGCATGAATGATTACCTTTTGACCAATAATCATTTTTCTTAATTGAGTCTCTTTAAAATTAGCGACCACCCACAGATCGCTGTTGTGAACGATCCTAAACGTTGATTGCCCGGCTTGTAAAAATTGTCCTTCCTGGATGTTTACTCTCGAAACTTTTCCAGCTTCAGGTGCTGTAAGCACTGTATAAGATAAATTGAGGTTTGCGTTTTCAACATCTACTTCCCTCTGTTTTACCATTGCTTCGGCAACGCCAATGGATTGGGCTGTAGCATTACTTTGAGAAGACACAACGCCGGTCTGTGTGGAAGCCTGTTTTTTTTGCTGCTGTAATATTTGCAATTGTTTTTCTGCAGTCTCTTTCGCAGCCTGGGCCTGTTCAAATTGTTGCTGGGTGATAGAATGATCCTGGATGAGATTAGCATAGCGGTTATAATCCTGGGTGGTTCTCGTTACATTTATTTGGGCCGCGGCAATCTGTGCATCCACAGTAGAAACGCCGGCTCTTGAACTGGCAATTCCGGAGCGGGCCGCATTGGCATTTGCACGTGCAGCAGACACATTACTTTTAGCAGTTGCCAGTGCAGCTTCTGCCTGTTCTACATTTAATCTAAGGTCACGCTCGTCAAGCACCAAAAGTGTATCCCCCTTTTTTACAAGTTGGTTATCTTTTACCCGTACTTCTTTCACATACCCTGAAACCCGTGGTATTACAGGACTTATATCAGCTTCAATCTGTGCGTCATCCGTATCTTCATGATGCTGGGAATATGTATATTTTGTAATACCAAACCAGGCTCCTAATAGTACCATGACTATAAGAATGATCAGGAAAACTTTGCTGCGTTTTTTGGGTTCAGCGGATTGCTTACCACTGGTTTCTTCCGGCGATTCCGGATCGGCGGGAGTGGTTATTACTTTTTCTTTAGATTCCATAAAATTGATTTATTCGCTTTAATTATTTTATTCTGCTGATAACAATCCAGATGTTGCCAATAATTTATTGTAAGCCAAAACAACATCTGCTTTTGAGACTGCAAGATTTATTTTTGATTGCAGCAACGAAACATTCGCATCCAGTAAGTCGGTGGTATTCACCAGGCTGTTATCATATTTATTTTTAGTGATCCTGTAGTTTTCTGTGGCTTGCGCTACAGCTTTTTGATATACTTCTGTTTTCTTTTGGCTTAATAAAAAGTTTTCATAATCCTGGTTAATCTTTAGCCGTATCGCATCATCTAATTGAGCCTCGTTAGCAACAATTTCTTTTTCTCTTCCCTTTGCCTGGTCAACTTTTGCTTTTGTTTTCCATAAAGAACCAAGATTATATTGTAATCCTATTCCTACTGTTACAGCATTATAAATACTTAATACATGTGGAATATCGGCGGCAATATATCCGCCTGTCAATGCAATAGAGGGAGACATTTCTGCCTTTATAGCAGCTATGCCTGAAGTAGCGGCTTTCTGTCTGAACTTAAGCGCAAGCATATCTTTCCTGTTTTGTAATGCCAGGGTTTCATATTCCTCCAGGGTTTTTAATCTAAGCGTTTCCTGGAACTTTGAAGAGTCTGGAATTAAAACGGTGGATTCAGGTAAGCCAAGTATCAGGTTCATATTCACATTGGCAATCTTCCTGTTATTTTCAGCATCTAAAAGAGAAAGTTCGATATTGGAAGTTTGTAGCTGAGATTTTAAAAGATCATTTCTGGCTAATAATCCATTCTGTTCCAGGCGTAAAAAAACAGAATCCTGGTGAGCGGATTGCTGAAGGTTTTCTCTTACAACATTAACGGTTGCTCCCGCTTTATATAAATTAATATAGGCACTGATAGTATTTATGATCACCGCTTCTTTATCGTGTTGGGCGTCAAGAGTAGCAGCCTGTTGAAGATACCTCGCCGATTCTATACCATACCTGATTCTTCCTCCTGCATAAATTGGAAGAGATACATTCAAGATACCATACATTGCCTGGTTCACAGATGGGCTGGCATTATTTCCCGTACTGTCAGACCCACCAAATGCTTTTGTTTTAAGTGAAACATTGGGATTTGTTAAGCGTAAATAAGAACCACTGGCGGTTACATCCGGCAGCTTACGATCCTGCGCCTCTTTTAACGCACCGGCAGCCTGGTCATTTCTTGCATATGACGCCTGTAATTGCTTACTGTTTTTTATACTAAGGTTAATGGCTTCCTCTAAAGTGATTGTTTTGGTTTCCTGCGCATGTGATACAGACGGGAAGAAACATCCCATAAAATAAAACGGAGCCACAACAATTATTTTCAGAAACTTCCGGGAAAGACTTTTCCAGTTCGGGTTCATTATTTAATAGGTTTATGATTTATCAACAAGTGAGAACGCATTAATTGTTTTAAATGTTCACTCAATCTTTCTTTTAATTTTTTATTCTGAAAGGGATTGAATTCCTTATTTTTTTTCAACAGCTTTCTGCACATTCCTTCTGAAGTCAATAAGTAACTTATGGAGCCTATGAGCGTAGTAATGGTAAGCTCAACATCCACAGCTTTGAATTCTCCCGATTCAATTCCTTTTTCCAAGATTGCTTTTATGGAAACTACATTTCTAAAAAGGATTTCAATAATAGCGTCCTTCATTTGCGGCCTGTTTTCAAGGGAGAGTTCACGATGCAGCAAATGATGAAACTGCGGGCCGGCAAACATTCTTTGTATATAGTTGTCTATGATTGTATCTATCTTTTCTATTTGTGTAATGGAAGGATTTTTTTCCAGCTCTGCAAACACTAATTGTATTCCCGAAGTTTTATATTCCACTACGCTTTCAAGCAATTTCTCTTTCGAGCCGAAATAATAATTTATCATAGCGATGTTAACGCCAGCCCCCGCGGCAATGTCGCGGACTGATGTGGCTTCATAACCCTTTTGTCCGAAGAGTTGCAAAGCGGTTGATAATATGTTTTTTCTTTTATCCATTTTAAAATCGGGCGGCGAAGTTAAACACTTGTTTGAAATTAAACAAACGTTTAATTAATTTTTTTTTGGTGAAGATAGCCGGAAGTAGCTTTTATTCATTAGCCTGAAATACGGAAATGGTCGAAAAAATTTTGAGCAAAACCACCTGTTATTCACGCAAGGGAAAGAAGAAGATTTAGTTATCTTTGAAAAAATAGTAAACAATGCTTACTACAATAAAAGGCATATACGATCACGGCAAAATTACTCTTACGGAGGAGCTCCCTTTAGAAGAAAATAAAATGGATGTACTTGCCACTTTTTTGCCAGAGCAGAAAGTGAAAAATATAAAACCAAAGCGAATATTGGGTGGCCTGGAGGGGAAAATATCAGTTCCTGAAAATTTTAATGAGCCTTTAAGTGATTTGAAGGACTACATTTAAGGCATATGAAATATCTTATTGACACCCACGTAACTTTAAATATTCCTTCGTCTTAGTTATTTGAAAACAATAATCACATAGATTAACTGTTTGAACATGTACGAATTATTCTTCCAAAG
>JBDTMP010000044.1:0-6164 GCA_039934215.1 Ginsengibacter sp. | reverse complement strand
ATAACAGGGTTTATTTTCTACAGCAATTCCAAAAATATTTGCATCCACTCATTCACACTTTTTGTTGGAATTTATTGCCCGATCATTTTCATTTTTTAGTAATAGCTGCAAGTGCTAATAATCTTTTAAAAGTAAAATTCATTTGCTTCAGTTACTCAATTCAACAAAGCAAGAATTTTATTCCGCAACATCTTTTGTTCTTTATCAGAATGCGTAAGCCCGATTGCCGTTTCAAAATATTTCTTTGCCACGGGGAGATTATTTAACCTCGAATGGATCTCACCAAACAGGCTATAATATAAATAGTATGACTCCAGTTTCTTTTTGTCACTGATGCTCTCCAGGTTTTCTAAAGCAATGGCAGCGCCGTACAATTCCATAATCGCTACTGTCCTGTTTAATTCATTCACAGGTGAGGGAGAAATTTTACAGAGCCATTCATAATATTCTAAAATTTTTTTCCAGTTGGTATCTTTAAAAACCTTTGCGGAGCAATGCTCATAAGCAATTGCGGCTTCTATATGATATGCGCTCACTGCGTCTCCGGTTGCAGCTCTGTTCATGTATTCATTTCCTTCATCAATTAAAGTGGGGTTCCATTTTGTACGATCCTGCATGGGGAGTAAAATAATTTCGCCTTCTGCCGTAAGCCTGCTATCATTTCGTGATGAATGGAAGCACATCAATGCCATGAGTGCAAATACTTCCGGCAGTTGCGTATGGTTGTTTTCTGCAAGTAATTTGCATAGCATCATTGCTTCGGCAATTACATCTTTTCTAATTAACTCTTCCGAATTTGTTGAATTATATCCTTCATTAAAAAGAAGATAAATCGTATTCAATACTGAATCTGTCCTGTTATTAATTTCATTTAAGGATGGAATTTCCAGTTTAATTTTACGCTGCCTGAAAAATTCTTTTGTTCTGTAAATTCTTTTTGAAATTGTTTCTTCATTTGTAAGGAATGCTTTGGCAATTTCGGCCGTGCTGAAGCCACAAAGTGTTTTTAGTATGAGTGTGATCTGGTTTTCTTTTGAAATTTCAGGATGGCAGCAGGCAAACATCATTCGCAGAAGATCATCTTTAATAAATTCTTCTTTCCAAAAATTTTCCATTGTGGTGTTGAGTGTATATTCCGACGTAAGAAGAATCTTTTCCTTATCACTGAAATCAAATTGAACAGAATGCTTATTCCTCCTGATGATATCAATGGCTTTATTTTTTGCAACCCGAAAGAGCCATCCGGAAGGATTATCAGGGATACCTTTCAACTTCCATATATTCATCGCCTGGAGCAATGTATCCTGCACAACATCTTCCGCCGTCTCAAGATTTTCAGTCCCAAAAATTTTGGTTAAAACCGAAACCATCTTCTTCGATTCATTTCGAAAAAGATGATCTGTAAGTTGCTGAACCGGTTCATCAGTTGAAGGCACAAATTATTTTTTCAATAAAATTACTACAATGCTTTCATGCGGTTGTTCTTTGGGTTATGCTCAAGTTCAGCAAGCCCCAGAGCCTCCATCAAAGGCGGAACATACATTCCAAATCTTCCCCGAAAACCCTTCTTTAAACCATACCATCCAGCAACCGGGTTTTTATCAGATCGCCCCCACGCTTCGACGGTTCCATCCTTTGCGGGCTTTTGCTCATCGGCGCTTCCAAGCTCCATCCAATCGCCATGTTTTTTTAGCATTGCATGCAAATCATTTATGCATCTCGCATCATAATGTAAAATGGTTTTACCAACCGTGCACACGATAATTTCCTTACCATCTTTTACATCCTTATACATTGTATATTCCGAAGTGCCCGGTGGTGTCTTTAATTGCCACGGATTTTCTTTTGTGCCGGCATTATTTTTTTCTTTCGCCATAAAAAATTATTATAAACTTTATCAATAAATCAAAATTGCCTGGTTAGAAACCAAAGCAATTTTATATAAATTTCGTAAATGCCCGGATGGAAATTACATTTTTAATTCCTGGATTTCTCTTACTTCAACTACACCGTCTTCATACTCAAGAAGAGGGCATCCTTTCGAAATTTCAACAGCTTCACCAAGTGTATCGGCTTTGCAGATGAGATAGCCACCAACCATTTCCTTCCCTTCCATAAATGGCCCGTCCGAAATAACTTTCTTACTGCCGGCAACTATTTTCCCCTCTTTACTTAAAGGTTGTGCCCCCACAAATTTTCCTTCTTTGCTAAGTGTTTCCATCCAGTTCATCCAGCGTTGCATGTGGGCTTGTGATTGCTCAGGCGATGAAGATTCCATTTCTGCTCTGCCGCCCCTGAATAGCAATAAATATTCTTTCATTCAATTTGCTTTTAATTTTTCATCAGGCAAAATTGCCTTCAACCATTTTGTTATTTATACAGCTGGTCAATTATAACTCATTGCTTCTTTTGTAAAGAATTTTTTTAACAACCCAAGCTGGCCAATATCATAGCTTTCATGCTGTGCAAAAAAAGCAATAGTACCGGCATTTGTAAAATCACCGATCGGGCTTTTTATAGGTGAGTCCCCGGCGAGATGATCGTCAGAAGCATTTTTAAAAGCATCATCGAGGAGGTCAGAAACTTTTTTCCATTCATCTTTTATTTCTGCAAGAGAAGGATAATTTAATGATGAATCATAAGCTTTAAAATTTTCGAACAGGCTATTGTAAGGATTATCTGCGGGCGCTCCAAGAAACATCAGTGCATTGTATCTTGCCCATACGGTATGCGAAGCTATCCAGTCTATGGGATTCACATGACCGGCAATTCTTTCTTTCGCCTGCTCTTCGGTTACACCTTCCAGCGTACTTGAAAAAAGACGGTTATTCATGCCGAAAATTATTTGTGATTGATAAGCCGGTGATTTATTCATGATTTTATTTTTAGATTATTATTTAAAAAAGTTTATTTCACCCGAATTTAATTCTGTGCATGCAATGCCATCTTGTTTCCTTCGGTGTCAACAAAGAAAGCCATATAACCAATCTCCGGGCTTATCTGAGTTTTGGGCATAATCAACTTGCCATTTGCTTTTTCAATACGGTCAATAACGGTTTGAATTTCTGGATTCGCATTTAAATAAACTACGCAACCATCCATAGAAGGTTTATGCTGTGCGCTCTGAACGAGGGCTCCGTTAGCCTTTCCGCTTGCCATGTCAGCAGGGAAGCCGCTCATTTTCATTCCCATCATTTCCTGCATCGCTTCCATTTTGATGTCGAAAATTGTTTCATAAAATTTTGTAGCCCTTGCGATGTCAAGAGCAGGAATCTCAAACCAGTTGAGAGAATTAGAATTTTTGTCCATGGTTATTTATTTAGGAGTAAAAAATTATTTATACGTTAATGACGAATGAAGCCAAACTATTTGGACAAAAGAAAAAAGAATTATTTCGAAGGTTGCCGGAGGCTTTAGAATCAAAGTGATTCAGGCAAAATTATAAGAAGTTATTTTGGCTTTAGGAAGAAAAATTAATGCTTCGGAAATAAATCAGGCTTTTTGAGGGAACCGGCTTTTCATTGTAACAATTGATTCCTTAATAATCTTCCTAAGAATTTCTGAGTCAATATCACCTAACTTTTTTATATAAAGACAGCTCTTTCCGGTTTTATGCTTTCCGAGTTTTTCCAGCAAGCCTTTTTGCTGTTCCAAAGCGCCACACAGATACAATGAAATATTTTGCTTTCTCGGAGAAAAGCCAACAACGCACATGTCACCTTCATGACCGGACGCATATTTATAATGATAGCTTCCAAAGCCGATTATACTTGTGCCCCACATTTTAGCTTCCTCTTTGGATTCCTTTTCCATTATTTCAACAATGTCAAAACAATCTTTTCGTTTGGTTTCATCCTCAATAGAGTTCAGAAATTTTTTCACGCTTGCGTTGTTCTCTTTGGTTTTTAGTTCAGCCATAAAAATGAAAATGAAAAATGAAATAACCGGTACTCATCGAACGGCTTTAAAGTAAGCCCAGCCTTCCTTTTGCCTGGTGACAATTTCGTAAATACCATCCGGCACAGTTTCAACGCCAGGAATCAACTGGCTTTTATCAACGCCATGGGCTTTCATAGCTACTGAGCAAACCTTAAACGAGACATTTTTGTTTGAAACAAGTTTCGCAATATCGTCCGCAACTATTGATTTGTCTTTTTGTACCATATCCAAGGAATTGCCATAAAGCACTACTTCAACCTGTGCATCTTTAGATGCTTTTATAATTTCATTAGTCCATCTTATTACGGCCTTATGATTCATAGTATCGTTGCTGGTTAAATCATATACAACCTTATAATCTGATTGAGCTGATAAAAATATTGGTGCAAATAATCCCAGGCAAATACTTAAAATATGCTTTTTCATGCTACTAAATTTTGATAAAAATTACGAATTAATTTAGCTGTTTCATAATTTTTTCTATAATAAATCATCTCATGGAAAAGAGCTATTGCACAAAGGGCTGATGATGAATAATAAAATTTATAATATCCTCAATGGCTATCCCTGCCCTGTCGCATGCATCCTGAATTTCTTCACGGGACACGTTTGCTGCGAATGATTTTTCTTTCAATCTTTTCCTCACGCCCTTTAATTCCATTCCCTTGTAACCTTCGGGGCGCATTAACGAATACGCATGAATTAATCCTGACAATTCATCAAAAGCGTACAACATTTTATCCATCCTTGTTTCAGGATCAACTCCAAAATGCCTGGGGCCATGCGAAGCAATCGCATGTATAATTTCCGGATCAATATTTCTTTCTTCCAGCTCTGCTATTATTTTTTTGCAATGCTGATCAGGCCATTGATCCCAATCTGCATCGTGCAACAAACCGGCCATCTCCCAACGCCATTGGCCCGTTTCATCAAGTTGTTCTTTTTCCGCAGCCCATCTTTGCATGAGATAAGCGAGCTGCCTCATGTGTGTTTTCAATCTTTCATTCAGCACCCACTCGTTCAATAGTTTTGCAGCTTCTTCTTTTGAAAAAACATTTCCCTGGTTAGCAGGATCACCGAATTTATTCCGGCCAAGTGAAAGATTACTCATTCAAATTAAATTTTGATCATTTATTAAAAGCTTGATGCAAACTATATAATATCCATTTGCCTGAGATCGTGCAATAATTGTTGAGGAGATTCAAAATGTATTCCGTTAATGCCTACTTCTTCAGCGCCTTTGATATTGCGCAGGCTGTCATCAATAAACAGTGCTTCGGATGGATCTATTTTAAACCGGCTCAGTAATGTATGATATATATCTGCGAAAGGCTTCCTTGTTTTTTCCTCGCCACTCATTACTATCCCATCAAACCATTTTAAGAAGTCGTAACGGTCAAGAGCAACCGGAAAGGTTTCTGCACTCCAGTTAGTGAGAGCATAAAGATTATAATTATTTGCTTCCTTAATTGTGCGCAATATTTCTACTGTATCATTTATAGGGCCGCCAAGCATTTCTTCCCATCTGCCATAGTAAGCCCTCACTTCATTTTCATATTCAGGATGTTTTAAAACCAGTTCTTCAGTGGCTTCCTGTAACGATCTGCCTGCATCCTGTTTTTCATTCCAGTCATTTGTGCAAATGTTTTCAAAAAACCAATCAATCTTTTCTTCATCATCAAAAATGTCGCGGTACACATAGCGGGGATTCCAGTCGATAAGCACGCCGCCCAAATCAAAAATGATCGTCTTAACTTTTATTTCCATATTTATAAATTAATATGTTCAAAAATAAGAAGACCATTTAAAAGCAATAGCAAAATTTAAAATTATTATCGCTGATGTTGAACGGAAATTAAATCACAGAAGTAATCCACCATGTATTGCCAAAAGGATCTTCAATACCCCCACTCCTTCCATATGGCTGGTCCGATAGTTCGGTTACTACTTTTGCTCCATTATCAATTGCTCTTTTGTAAGTGTCATCTGCATTATCAACATACACGAAAAGCCCGGTTGTACGGGTCTGAAATTGTTCAGTGCTATCAGCAAACATGATCGTGCTGCCGCCAATGGTTACTTCGCTATGCATAATAATATTTTCATCACGCATATGCCTGTTCGATTTATTTTCCGCAGCGTTAAATACTTTCCCTGTAAAATCAATAAATTTTTGGGCATCTTTTAAAATTAAATAAGGCATCACAGTTTGATAACCTTCTGGA
>JBDTMP010000043.1:0-5942 GCA_039934215.1 Ginsengibacter sp. | reverse complement strand
GGGCGCTTACCAATTTTCATCTCAGTGAACGCTTTGATTTAAAATTTACTGATCTGAATTTATTGATCGCAAGCAGGAGATAATTATGGAAGAATTTATTTTTTCTAATCATGCTAATGAATAAAAGAGATATTTCCATGCAAATGCCCCGGAGATGCTTAGAAACTCTAACTCATTATAGAATTATTGCGATTCTATGACGCCAGTACCACTATCATCCAAAAGCGCTTAAATGAACAAACCAATCCTACACTAAGTAAGCTGTTTAAATAAAATGACTCTCAAAAACTATCTTTACAGAGACAAAAAGTTAAAACGAAAATTAATTTTGATAGCTATATATGGATTACATAGAAATTACTGGCTATAAATCAATAAAATCTGCCCGGGTTGACTTTAAACCTATAAATATTCTTATCGGCGCTAACGGAAGCGGCAAGAGTAATTTCCTTTCTTTTTTTGAATTTCTAAATCGGTTGTATGAACAAAAGCTTACAGAGTATGTTGCTTTATCCGGCGGGGAAGAAAAAATGCTACATAAAGGGAGTAAAATAACCAACAGCATTTATTCAAAAATTAAACAGGGTTTAAATGGGTACTCTTTTGAAATTAAAAAAGGAGATGGAATGTTCATTTTTACCTCTGAGGGGTTATGGTATGATAAAAATCCTTATTATAAAAATCCAATAGATATTTCGAATTATCAAAACGAAGCAAGGATTAAGTCATATGCTTTACCAAGGGCAGATTATATCAAAAATTACTTAAATTCATTTAAGAAGTATCATTTTCATGATACGGGTAAAAACTCCCCTTTCACTCAACCAAGTCATATCCAAAATGATATTTATTATTTGTATGAGAAAGGAAGTAATCTTGCTGCCTTCCTTTTTGGAATTCGACAAACTAACAAAATAGTTTATAGCAGGATTCTGAAAATAATACAATCTATCGCTCCATATTTTTCTGATTTCTATTTCCAGCCCAACAATGAAAACTATATTCGTATACAGTGGAATGACAAATACAGCGATATTATTTATGGGGTTAATGATTTGTCGGATGGCACAATCAGATTTATTGCATTAACGACCTTATTTATGCAACCTAATTTGCCTACAACAATTATTATTGATGAGCCCGAATTAGGATTGCATCCATCTGCAATTTCAAAGCTGGCAGGTATGATTAAATCAGTTGCTGCAAAAGGATGCCAGGTAATTGTTGCTACACAATCAACTGACCTTATAAGTCATTTTAATCCTGAAGACATAATTACAGTTGACCAAATAAATGGTGAAAGTGTTTTTAATCGTTTGGATAGTGAAACATTGGTTCAATGGTTGGAAGATTACACTATTGATGACCTTTGGAAACGAAATATTATCACCACCGGTCAACCTAATTATTAAAATGAAGAGAGTAATTATTATTTGTGAAGGAGATACCGAAAAAGAATTTTGCACCAAACTTCTAAGCACTTACTTCGCTTCAAAAAACATTTTTCTTCAATCGCCATTAATAAAAAAGTCAATGGGAGGAATCGTAAAATGGAGTGAATTACAAAAGCAAATTCTTCTACACTTAAAGAACGATAAAAAAGCATTCGTTACAACTTTTATCGATTATTATGGTCTGTATGCAAAATATCAGTTTCCTGGATGGGATGATTCAATGAAAATTTCTGACAAAAATTCAAGAATGGATTTTTTAGAAAAATCCATGGCAGAAAGCATTAATGACGATCTCAGGCGCAGATATTTGCCTTACATCCAGCTTCACGAATTTGAAGGGCTGCTATTTAACAATATTAAAATCTTTTACGAGCAAATTCCTTCTGCCGAATTAGTTGGTAAAGATGAACTCAAAAAAACTTTCGACGATTTTGAAAATCCTGAAATGATAAACGACACAAGAGAAACATCTCCTTCACATAGACTAATGCGAATAGTAAGCGGATACAATAAAATTGTTTATGGAAATATTTTAGCCGACGCAATAGGTTTGGAAAACATTCGTAGCAAAAGCAATCGCTTTAATCAGTGGTTACAAAAAATTGAAGATTTGTAATGGCAACACCTTTTATGCAGCGGTTGGTTCAATTGTAACTATTAAGTATTAGATGCCTTTTAAAAAAAAATAAATCAGCCAAATATTCTGGAACATGAAGTGGCGTAATTTCCTTTTTTTCTTTCATTTATAATTCATCATATCTATAATCTCCTCACAAAACGAATATTCCTTTTTATCATTACTGCTTACTATCACCAATCTTTTTTCGCAATAGTTTTCTATTAAAAAATTATATAGCTGAATTCCTTCTTCATCAAGATTGGTAGCGGGCTCGTCAAGCAATATTGCAGGTACATCGCTAAAAATAGCCTGCGCAAGTTTCACTCGTTGTTTCATTCCACTGCTGAAATTGCGAATTTGCTTGTGGGCAGATTTTTCCAGCCTCAATAAGATAATTATTTGCCTGGTATCCAGTGTAGAAATCCAGCCCTTCATTTTACTATGAAAAATAAAGAATTCATTGAGCGTCATTTCTTCTACAAGGTCAAGATAAGGAGCGGAAAAAGAAAGATTTTTATAGACTTTATCAGGTGAGATTGCCTTATTGAAAATAGAATATTCTATACTTCCTTCGTTGTAGATAGTAGAACCAGCAATTACCTGCAGCAAAGTTGATTTGCCTGAGCCATTTGGTCCCGTAATAGCATAGCGCTTGTGAATATCAAATTTAAAATTAAGGTTACGGAAAATCCATTCCCTGTTGTAGCGCTTACCCAGGTTTGTCAGGTCAATCTTCATCAGTAACACCTTTGGCAGTAGATTTTAATATTCCACGCTTACTTTCTTTTATAAATTTAATGATCTCATTTCTTTCCTCAGTTTCCGGAAGCTCGTTCTCAATGAAATTCATTGCCTGCGTAATGTTTAATCCACGTGTATAAATGTTTCGGTAAATTTCAAGAATACTATTTATTTTTTCTGAACTGAAACCTCTTCTTTGCAGCCCAACTGAATTTACGCCTACATAACTTATGGGATGACGACCCGCTTTTATATATGGAGGAATGTCTTTGATAATTTCAGTGCCACCGGCTATGTAGCTGTGAGCACCTATCCTGGCAAACTGAATAGCTGCTGCCATACCACCAAGAATTGCATACTCACCCACTTCCACATGCCCGGCAAGTTGCACAGTATTAGCAATAACAGCATTATCCCCCACAATGCAATCATGAGCAATATGACAATAGGCCATTAACAGGCAATTATTACCAACTATAGTCTTCCATTTATCTTTTGTACCGCGGTTAACTGTAACAAATTCACGAATGGTTGTATTGTCTCCTATTTCCACAAAGGTTTCTTCGCCATCAAATTTTAGATCCTGGGGAATAGCGCCAATGACAGCGCCTGGAAAAATTCGACAAGATTTTCCAAGAATTGAATTTCTCATTAATATAGAATGTGACATAATATGTGAGTCATCACCTACTACAACACCTTCTTCAATAACTGCAAACGGATCAACCTTTACATTATTTCCAACCTGGGCATCCTTATGAATATGTGCAAGGGGGCTAATCATCGTTACTCTTTTGGTCTTTTAACTATTTGTGCAATGAGAATGGCTTCAGTAACTACTTTATCTCCTACATATACCGTTCCCTTCATCTCGCATATTCCCCTGCGAATAGGATGCAATAATTCCATTTTTAAAATAAGCGTATCACCCGGAACTACTTTTTGCTTGAATTTACAGTTATCAATCTTCAGGAAATAGGTATCATACTTATCGGGAGAGTTCCTCGGTATTGCAATAAAACCACCAGCCTGCGCAAGTGCTTCGGCGAGAAGCACTCCTGGCATAACCGAGTTTCCCGGAAAATGACCCTGGAAAAAAGGTTCATTATAAGTTACATTTTTTATAGCAACCACATGGGTGTCCGTCAACTCAATTATTTTATCAACCATCAAAAAAGGATACCTGTGCGGCAATATTCTTTCAATCTCCTGTATATCCATTAGCGGTGGCACATTAGGATCGTACTTCGGAATATCCTGCCTGTGCTTATATTTCTTAATATGTTCTTTAATTTTTTTTGCAAATTTTACATTGGAAGAATGACCCGGCCGGTTTGCTATTATATGAGCCCTGAAAGGATAACCAACCAAAGCGAGATCTCCCACCACATCGAGGAGCTTGTGCCTTGCTGGTTCGTTTGGAAATCGAAGTGTCAGATTATTTAAAATACCTCCCTCGCTTACCTGCACATCCTCTTTATGAAAAACCTTCGAGATGCGTTCCACCTGGTCGGCGGTTACAGGCTTGTCTACAACTACAATAGCATTATTAATATCTCCCCCTTTAATAAGGTCATTGGCAATAAGCACTTCCAATTCGTGAAAGAAACAAAAGGTGCGGCTTGGCGCTATTTCACTTTTAAAATCTGAAATATTACGCATGTCAGCGTGTTGTGTACCAAGAATAGGAGAATTGAAATCTATGAGTGTATTTATTCTATAATCATCATAAGGCAGAGCTACCATCTCCACTTTTTTTTCGTCATCCACAAAGGTTATGTTGTGTTGGATGTTATAATATATCTTTCTCGCATTTTGTTTCTGTATGCCTACTTTGGCAAGATGCTCAATAAAATGCTGAGAACTGCCATCAAGGATGGGAACTTCTTCTCCATTAATTTCAATAAGGGCATTGTCAATTTGCATGCCCATTAAAGCGGCCATTAAATGTTCAATGGTTCCAACTCTTGCTCCATTAGCTTCAATTGTGGTACTGCGATTAGTTTCAATCACATTATCAACATCAGCTTTTACGACAGGCTTTCCGGGAAGATCTACCCTTTGAAAATTGATACCTGTGTTGGAATCAGCGGGCTTGATATGCATAGTAACAGATTGACCCGTATGAATACCGGCTCCGGAAATGATTACTTCTTGCTGTAAGGTGTGCTGATAAAACTCCTCTTTAGAATTCTTTGCCTCCATGAATACGAAAGTATGAAAACTATTGCTTTTAAAAATTGCCTGCTGCCCGAAGGATTTTTACAGAAAATTCAGGCGGCTATCCGGCCACCTTTTCATTGATAAGGCGTTCAATAATCTGCTCTAATTCTGTAATTCTTTTTTCAAGTTCAGGAAGATTACGGCTTATTATCTGGCTTCGCAATGCATGTGCATATTCAAATGCCGGTGAGCCCGTAACGGCTGTATTAGGAGTTTTAATGGATTTGCTTACGCCGCTTTGCGCATTTATCTTGCTGCCATCGGCAATTTGAATATGACCTGCAAATCCCGCCTGTCCACCAATCATTACTTTACTCCCAATTTTTGTGCTGCCACTTATACCCACCTGAGCAGCTATTACGGTATCATTACCTACCTCTACATTATGTGCAATTTGAATAAGGTTATCCAATTTGGCCCCGGCTTTTATTATAGTTGAGCCTATTGTTGCTCTGTCAATCGTAGTATTTGCACCAATCTCTACATTATCTTCTACCGTTACATTTCCTATTTGCGGCACTTTCTTAAAACTGCCATCTGTTTGGGGGGCAAATCCAAATCCATCCGCTCCAATAACTGCACCTGAGTGCACCGTTACATTTTTACCAAGCGTGCAATCATGATGAATTTTTACCCCCGGAAAAAGAACAGTATTATCGTCTATTGTTACGTTGTTACCAATATAAACCTGGGGAAATAATTTTACATTGTTTCCAATGTTTACATTTTCGCCTATATAAGTGAATGCACCTATAAAAAGGTTTTCACCCAGTCTTGCAGTTGCCGAAATATAGACCGGTTGCTGTATTCCCGTCCAGTTCGCGGTTTGCATTTTATCATGAACACTTAGGATAATTGCAAATGCGGAATAAGCATCCGGAACACGAATGAGAGTGGCATCAACT
>JBDTMP010000042.1:0-8170 GCA_039934215.1 Ginsengibacter sp. | reverse complement strand
TTTGAGTTTGAAGGAAATTATTAACTCTTGCGGCAGGATTATCAAATAACATCTGTGGCTTGGATTTATTTCCTAAAGCGAATTCTAAACCTACAAAGCCATAGCTGAATTTGTCTTTATGCACTCTGCTTCTAAAATTTGCTGGGGAGTTCCAATATGGTAATCCATCGAGATTATCCGCATCAACAAAATTCATTCTATAACCAAGATCTAAATTGATCACTCTTGAAAGATTGATTTTTAAACCAGCTGCTATAGGAACAAATCTGGGATTTTTAGGTGAAATATTATCGACAAAATCTATTTCGTTGGTAGTACCTGCATTTACAATTTTAGTATCATAACCCAAAAAGCCAATGCCCGCACTAATATAGGGAACAACCTTATTTTTTACACTTAACCAGTTAATGTTTCCTAATGTAAGCACACCACTTAAACTGGCTGCCCAATCCAAATCTGTTTTAAAAGAAGAAACAGGCCTTCCCACGCCAAATTTATTATCCTGATCTCCCTTCAGTTTTCCTCTCAGGAAATCAGCCTGAATTGCCAGGTAATGATTTATCTGGTAACGGATATTTGCTCCGTATCCCAAAGTGTATCCAGGGTTGGCGAAATCATTGGAGCCGCCGAAAATAACTGATGGATTCATCACACCAGCATTAATGCCGATTGAAAATTTCCGGAAAGGACTGCTACCGGTAAAAGGAGCTACATCATTATATCCCTGGTTTGTTTGTGCAAACACGGGTAAAAAAAGAGCCATTAAAATGGCCAAAATAGAAATTTTTTTAATGTTAAAATGAAACATGATTATAGATTAGTATTAAAAAATAGATTGATTAAAAAAAATATTTGAGCCGCAAAAATAATTTAAAATCTTAACAATTTTAAATCTTCCTAACAATAAGTCTTTGCTAACATCTTATAACCATGACCATGCCAAAAATTTAATTTTTGAAATAAATTTAAAGCTGCGTAACAATTAAGTTTAATCATTCTTTGTCAGCTCATATGGATATTGAACTGCACGAGTATTTTTTTATTCAATTATATTTGCCGAAAATTTCACGTTTCTAAATATCTATATGAATAATTTTTTGAAGACTTTAAATTACTATGCATTGGCTCTTTTTTTAATATGCTCTATTAGTTCCTGTTTAAATACGAAGAAGATTGCTTATTTTAATGATATACAGGATTCCTCTCTTATTGCCTCTAAAGCAGGACTAGAACCGATTATCCAAAAGAAAGATATTTTAAGCATTTCTGTAAGCAGTCTTAGTAATGAAGCAACTGTCATTTTTAATACACCTAATTTATCCTCTTCCACAGGGTCTTCAGGATCTAATTCTACTCAAACTGCCGGTTATCTTGTAAGTGAAGATGGCTCTATTAAATATCCTTTGCTTGGTAATCTTTCGGCTTCCGGATTAACCCCAAAACAATTTGAAAATAATATTACCCAATTGTTAGTCGATAAAAAATTATTGTTTGACCCGATAGTTACGGTAAGGGTTTTGAATTTTAGGGTTACCATATTAGGAGAAGTTAATAGGCCCGGTGTAGTAAATGCTCCAAGTGAACAATTAAGTATCCTGGAAGCAATAGGAGAAGCTGGAGATCTAACAATATATGGCCTGCGAGATAATGTAATATTAATACGCCAGGAAGGAGAGAATAAATTGGTGAAACGCTTAAATTTAAATTCATCTGAAATATTAAAATCTCCTTATTTCTTTTTAAAATCAAACGACGTATTATATGTTGAGCCAGGCAAAACTAAAATAGCCAGCGCCGCACAGGGGCGCCAAATATTGCCTATTATCCTTGGTAGCCTTTCTGTTATTACAATTATTTTAACCCGTTTTATTAAATAATTTCTGTCTGAATGCAACAATTCCCCGAAAAACATCAAATGGAGGAAATAGAAGGGAATTCTCCAGCCGATTTGTTATTTAAATTTATTCCTTACTGGCCCTTTTTTATATTATTGTTAGTATTAAACCTTTCTATTGCCTGGGTTTATCTTCGCTATAATTTGCCTATATATCAAAGCACAGCGTCATTACTTATTAAACAAGATAAACAGGGAGCGCCCGATCCCTTAGAAGCGTTTGATATTTTTAATTCAACAAAAATTGTAGAAAATGAAATAAGGATTTTACAATCCAAGACGCTTATGCACGAAGTTGTGAAAAACTTACATCTTTATTCGCCGGTTACTATAGCCGGAAGGGTATTAAATCAATCCGCTTATACATTATCCCCAATTGTGATAGAAGCCAAAGCCCCGGATTCTATTGACCTTGTTGAGAAGGTTTATTTTAAATATAATAATTCCGCAAATTCGGTTACGATACAAGATAAAAGTTATTCATTAAATCAATGGGTGAACACTCCTTTTGGAACTATTCGGTTTAATCCAAATAAATATTATAAGCCAGGTGATAAAGAGATAAATTTTTATTTCTCATTTATTAGTGTAAAAAATATGGCAAACAATATTCTCAACCGGCTTCAAATAGCTCCTTCCGGCAAGCAGTCTACTGTTATAGATCTAACCATAGAAGGAGAAGTGCCTAAAAGAGGAGAAGACATATTAAATGAATTGATATCAGTTTATAATCATGCAGCCGTTCTTGATAAAAACGTGCTGGCGGCTAATACATTAAAATTTGTTGAAGATCGTTTAAAATATGTAGTAAATGAACTGGATTCGGTAGAAGAGCGTCTGCAAAATTATAAAGCAACCAATAAGATTGTAGATGTTAGCTCGCAGGGGCAGATCTTTTTACAAACTGTTTCTCTCAATGATCAAAAGATCAGTGATATCAATATGCAATTGGCAGTACTGGAGCAGGTTCAGAACCATGTCACAGGAAAAGAAGGAACAGCCGGCATTGTTCCTGCAACCTTGGGAATTGCAGATCCTATCCTGACAGATTTATTACAAAAATTATCAGAACTGGAATTACAATATTCCCAAACCAAAAAGATTGTGCCTGAGAATAATCCGTCATTGATTGCTTTGCAAGCCGGCATAGATAAACTGAGGCCCGGTATTTCAGAGAATATAAAAAGCCAGCGGAGAAATCTTATAGCCGGCAAAAACGATCTTGCAGCTACCAATAGTCAATACACATCAATGCTTAGAGCCATCCCTGAGAAAGAAAGGGAATTACTAAGTATTAGCCGGCAACAGGCGATCAAAAATAACATCTATACTTTTTTATTGCAAAAACGCGAAGATGCAGCCCTTTCATTCGCCTCAACTGTAGCAGACAGCAGAATAATTGACAATGCAGAATCTTCTAACGGCCCGGTAAGTCCCAAAAAAACACTTATTTATTTAACCGCCATTGGGATTGCACTGGCATTAGGGATTGCCATTATTTTGATTAAAGAACTTCTTACACGTTCTGTTCAGCAAAGAAGCGACATTGAAAGATATACTGATATTCCATTTTTGGGTGAAGTTGTTTTTGACCGGTCAAAGTCCCCTATTGTAATAGCTGAAGGCAAACGAAGTTTCATAGCAGAACAATTTCGGCAGTTGAGGACATCCCTCGGATATTTGGGCGTTGATGAAACCCATAAAAAGATATTAATTACATCCAGCATTTCAGGTGAAGGGAAAAGCTTCATTGCTGTTAACCTGGGAATAAGTCTTTCTTTAATGGGAAAAAGGGTTGCCATGCTTGAACTGGATCTGCGCAAACCAAAAATGAGTGACGAGTTTAATATTTCCCGTAATACTGGAATTACCAATTACCTAATAGGTAAAATGCGGCCGGAAGAATTAATAAAAGAAACGGGAATTGAAAACCTTTATTTATTACCGTCAGGGCCCATACCTCCTAATCCTTCAGAATTAATTTCAAACGGGAAATTAGAAGAATTATTTACTTATCTGGAAGCTTCTTTTGATTATATTATTATGGATACTGCACCCACTAACCCGGTTACTGATGCTTTTATTTTATCACCACTTAGCAATGTAACCTTGTATGTAATCAGGCACGACTACACCCCCAAAATACTTATACAGAAGCTGGAACAATTTCATAAAAAGAATAGTCTCAATAATCCGGCGATTATTTATAATGGGATCAAGGGCAAAGGTTTTGGGAAATATGGTTATGGCTATGGTTATGGGTACGGTTATGGATATACAGAGGAAGCAAGTAATAAAAAAGGATGGAGAAGGTTTTTTAACGGTTAATTCTAAGGAAATGCATAACCCTATTTTATATTTCAGTTTTCAATGTGACTGAGATAGGCGAAGCCGTGCATTGACCAAATCACTTCCTGCCAAATATTGATTAGATAAATTGATTTTTAAATAGCGTAAAACTTTTTAAAAATGCAGTCTTCAAAATTTTAAATTAAAATGAATAGAGCTATTATACAAGCCCGTATGGGGAGTTCCCGTTTGAGGGGTAAATCTTTAATGCACGTTGCAGGTGTTCCATTACTTGAAAGAGTGATTTCCATGGTAAAAAATTTACCATTTATTGATGAAGTGATGGTTGCTACTACTAATCTCGCGGAGGATAATCCTGTAGAACTGGTAAGTAAAAGCTATCAAATTAAATTGTTCCGGGGCTCTGCTACAGATGTTTTGCAAAGATATTATGACAGTAGTTTAGATATGAATGAAGAAGATACTATAGTGCGCTTTACAGCAGATAATCCTTTTAATTACACAGAAGCTTCTGGCATATTATTTCAGATACATCGTAATAACCAAAATGACTATACACATATTGAGGGTTTATCTCATATTGTGCCTGAATTTATAAAAGTCAGGGCTTTAAGAGATGCAGTTAAAAGTGGCAGATTGGACTCATTTGACAGGGAGCATGTAAGTCCATATTTCAGAAAAAATAAAAATAAGATTAAGGTTGAAACCTTACCCTCAAATTTTAATGGATTAAGACATGACCTGGATAAATTTTTAACTATCGATAATTTCGAAGATTTAAGCAGGCTTGAACAAATGATTCTTGAATTAGGAATTGAAAGGGGAAATCTTAGTGATCTTACTAAAGTATATTCCTGGATCGATGAAGTTGTATTACTTCATAAATCACGGGAGAATCAAGAGGGTATCGAAATTGATTTTGCCGGTACACCGGTAGGAGAAAATTATCCTGTTTATTTAATTGCAGAAATTGGCCAAAATCATAATGGAGATATGCTGATAGCTAAGAAACTGATTGAAATGGCAGCAAGGTGTGGTGCCAATGCTGTAAAGTTTCAAAAAAGAGAGATCGCATGTGAGCTAACTAAAGAAGCATTTAATAAATCATATGATAATCCCAATTCTTTTGGGGCAACTTATGGTGAGCATAGAATTTTCCTGGAGCTTGATGAAGCCCAGCATTTAGAATTAAGAGAATACGCGATGGCAGTGGGTATTACTTATTTTTGTACACCATGCGATATTCCTTCAGTAGAGTTGTTGGAGCGCATTGGATGCCCTTTTTACAAAGTTGCTTCCCGTGACCTTACTAATATTCCCCTCCTTGAAAAAATAGGGTCATTAGAAAAACCAGTAATCATTTCAACGGGAATGGCAGACCTTGATGATATTGACAATGCGCTAAAAGCCTTGACAGCAAAACCTGATAAGGTTGTGATCATGCAATGTACGTCTGAGTATCCTTGTAAGCTCGAGAATGTAAATCTCAGGGCAATGGAAACATTAAAAAAGAAATATGGATACCTGGTCGGGCTTTCGGACCATACTTCAGGAGTGATTATTTCTGCGGCAGCCGCTGTTCTTGGAGGTGTGATGATTGAAAAGCATATTACCCTCGACAGAACAATGAAAGGGACCGATCAACCGGGTTCACTGGAAGAATCAGGTCTCAAAAAGTTAATTGAATATATAAGAGCTTCTGAAACCGCAATGGGGGATGGAGAAAAAATCGTTATTCCCTCTACAAAGGCTGCTAAAGAAAAATTGGCGAGAAGTATTACCAGTAAACAATTTATACCTTCAAATACAATTCTTAGTGAGGAAATGCTTTGTTTAAAAAGTCCGGGCACAGGTTTAAAGTGGAAACAGCGAAATGAGCTTATTGGGAAAAAATCTTTGCGTGATATTGATGCGGATGTAACCTTAAATCCAATTGACTTTTTTTGAGATGCGAAATGGAATTTTATTATATATCTCTGGAATACCATGCAGGTAATGCCTGAAGTGTTGATTGGAAACAAATTAATTGATGGATAATATAAAACTGTTTATTACTGATATTGACGGCGTATGGACTGATGGGGGAATGTATTATGATGAAACCGGTAATGAATGGAAAAAATTTAATACATCTGATAGTGCGGGTGTCCTGTTGTTGAGATTATTAGGAATTCCTGTTGCCATTATAACAGGCGAGGATACAGAAATAGTAAAACGACGAGCAGAAAAATTAAAGATTGATTACCTGTTTATGGGAGTTAAAAGCAAACTTTCCGTAGCAGAAAAACTGTGCAATCAACTGAATATTTCCATGAAAGAAGCTGCTTACATTGGAGATGACCTTAATGACATTCATTTATTAAAAGAGGTGGGTCTTAGCGCTGCTCCTTCAAACGCTCCTCAGTATATTAAAGATATTGTAAAATGGAAACTTGATGTAAAAGGCGGTGATGGAGCCTTTCGGGCTTTTGTTGAGCGGTACCTGAATGAGACAGGTAAATTAAAAGATGCCATTGATTTGTTTTTAAAAACTGATATAGGTTTTAAACAGTAATGAGATTTTTAATTATTGGAGGGGGTTCTATTGGGAAACGGCACATTCAAAATTTAAAAAATTTAGGATTTACAGATATTTTTTGCCTGAAACGTAAGACTGATACTGAATTTGCAGGAGAGAATAAAGTAAAAGTTATAACAGATATATCTGAATTAGAAAATACTTCCATTGATGCTGTTATAGTTTGTACACCTACATCATTGCATAATGAAGGCCTTAAAATTGCAGCAGAATTGAAAGCATCTGTATTTATGGAAAAGCCTTTAATTCACAATCATAAAGGACTAATTGAAGCAAAAAAAATATTGAATGGATTTCAGCAGCCATTTTTTATAGGCTTCATGCTTCGTTTTCATCCACTGGTACAAAAAATAGCTTCGTTGTTAAGAGACAAATATCTTGGCGAAGTGTATTCTGCAAGATTTGAATTTGGAAGTTACTTACCTTATTGGCATCCATGGGAAGATTACAGAGACAGTTATGCTTCGCAAAAACAACTAGGCGGCGGCGTTATCAATACAATTACCCATGAACTGGATTTAATACAATATTATTTTGGAGATCCATTAAATATGAATTGTACTAAAGCAAATCTAAACAGGTTGCATATTGAGGTAGAAGAAATAGCCGAGGCGGTTTTTGATTATGAGAACAAGATTATCACTTTGCATATCGATTTTTTGCAAAAAGATTATGACAGGAGAATACGAATATTATGTGATGAGGGAAGTATTGAATGGAACTGGCATGAAAATAAAATAGTGGTTAAGCATCACAAAAAGGAAGCGGAATATTATCCTCTTGATAACTTTGATGTGAACCAATTGTACATTGACGAGTTAAAGCAATTCATTCAAATAATTAAGAATAAAACCTTACATCACCCTCTTGACTTTGATCATGCCGAAAAGAATACTTCGTTAATGTTGAATATGCATGAAGCCTCTGAACAAAAACAAACCCTGGCTTTTAAAATACAAGATATATGAAATTAGTAGAATCTCTTTTTGGTTTGAGTGAAAAGCTAATTGTTGTGGCTGGCGGCGCAGGACAAATTGGTTTTTCAATGAGCATAATATTAGCTGATGCAGGAGCCAACGTAATTGTCGCCGACCTGGATATTGAAATGGCGGAAAATAAGATAAAAGAAATCCAGGAAGATGAGATTAAAAAAAGATTAATCCCAATAAAATTAGATGTAAGTAAAAAGGAAGAAATAGAAACGTTTTTTCAAACCATCACTGAAAAGTATGGAGCCTTATATGGCCTGGTAAATTGTTTTCATTTTAAAGGAAATTCAAGAAAATTAGATACGACTTCTAATTTTTTTTCAGATTTTGAAAATTACCCGCTTGAAGCATGGGAGCAGGTTCATGACATAAATCTTACAGGATCATTTCTTATGTCAC
>JBDTMP010000041.1:0-6902 GCA_039934215.1 Ginsengibacter sp. | reverse complement strand
GGGTCAAACTTACCAGTTGATGCAACGCCTGAATAAACAGCGCCGGCAAGGTCAAAAAACAAACCTGCATAAGCCCATTCTTTTATCCTGTTTAAGCCAGGTATTAAAATAATAATGGCACCGAGCAATTTTGCAATGCTTATAAACTGTATAAAATATATCGGGTAACCAAGACCGTCATGTATTATTTGAATAGCCTGTAGCGAAGGTTGAAGGCCTCCTGCAGCAGAAAATATCATAAGGGCTGCGAAAATAAAAGTAGATATCCAACCAAACAAGATTGGTGGTTTTTGGTGTCATGTAATTGTTTTTATATCCTGAATTATTTTTTCAGATATAAAAATAAGCGCTTCATCCTATTTATTTATTCTTTACCTGTTCTGGAATTTGTGTTATTACTTATTATCATAAATAAATACCAATCATCAATGCTACGATACTAATAATAGTCAGTATTAAAAGCAGCGGCATAATAAACTTAATCCATGTTTTTAAACTAATATTTACCATGGCCAGCGAAGGCAGTATAAGCCCGGTGGGTGCAAGGAAGGACATGAGGCACATCCCATACATATATGAATTTACAATTTCCCTGCCTGGTATGTTTACCAAAATAGCCAATGCACCAATGATAGGCATGGTTAACACAGCCATGCCGGAAGAGGACTGTATGAAAATTGAAAACACAATATAAAATATCAATAGCAATATGATAAATAAAGCCGGCTGCATGCCATGCACAATATTGGTAGCAAAAAACAATATGGAATCGCTGATATGCCCTTCGTTTAAAACAATGGTAACGCCCCTGGCCACACCGATAATGAAAGCCACGGCCAATAAACTTTCTGCACCCTTTATAAATTCACTTACAAATATCTTTTCATTCATCCCGGTTATCACAGCAAGCAGGATAGAAGAACCCAGGAACAGCGCAGACATCTCGGTTGTCCACCAATCTAAAAACACTACGCCGCCAATCATAGTAAGGAAAGTGGCAACATAGATCAGCAGTAGCAGCTTTGTTTTCCATTCCAGTTTTGGAGTGGTTGTATTATTGTTGATGTGTACTTCATACATTGGTTTTACTTCACCATCAATTTTATATACCAATGAAGCGGTTGGGTCTTTTTTTACCTTCGCTGCATACTTTAAAATATACCACACCATCAATGCGGTAACAATTACCCAAAGTACCAAACGCTGGCTTAAACCATCCATCCAGTTTATGCCGGCAGCATTGGATGCGATAATGGTGGAAAAAGGATTGGAAAATGCCGGAAGCGCTCCAATAGAAGTACCACCAAAAATTATTGCCAATGGAACAATCAGGTCGTAACCGGCAGCAAGAAACAGTGGAACCAGTATGGGATAAAAAACCAATGCTTCTTCTGCCATGCCATAGGACCCGGCAAAAAAAGAAAATATAATGGTAAGTATTGCTATCAGCCATTGTTCCCTACCCTTCATGGTATGTGCAAGCCAGGTAATGCCTTTAACCATAGCGCCGGTTTGGTTAAAAACAAACATAAAACCGCCGATGATAAGAATGAAAAGAATTATATCAATGCTATCAATAATTCCTTTTATAGGTGCCTGCAAAACATTGATGAAGCCCTGCCCGTTTCTTTTTAGTTTGGCAAATGTGCCTGGTACTGAAATGGGTTTGCGGATGTCGCCGGCAATAAATTTTTGTACCTGTATTTTAATGCCGAGACTGTCTAAAGTTTTTTGCGTAAGCGGAAGGTTTATTTCGCTGGTATCGGTGACCATTGTAAAATTTTTACCGCTTACAGCCAACTTGCTATACTGCCCTGCGGGCAAAAGCCAGGTGCCAACAGCAGCCAGTATAATAACCATCATCAGGATGGGAAGGGGGCCGGGAAATGATCTTTTATTTGCCATGTAGTTGCTTTATTTTTCCAATTGTTCAATGGTTTTCTTTGCTGCAGCCAATCCGGTTATTTTATTTTTTTTGCCATTTCATAAATAACTCAGCCACCATTTTTCTTTATGAGATTGTTTATAATTATCAAAGTTTTTACAGATTGGATAGAGCACCGCTATCAAAACAATCCAAATTAGATAAACAACCCAGAGAGGAAAGCCATAACCTTTCATCCCCGGTACCACGCCTATCCAATCAGGTAATATAAATAGCCTCCAGCCAAAGCCTGAAAGTTGCGCAAATAGCATTGCCAAAATATGAATGAGATAGAGGTGAAGGATATAATAATAAAATGGAACCCTGCCAAACGTACAAAAGAAATTAACCACTCTTCCTTTCAGATTTTCGGAGTTTGCAAGAAAAACTATACTACCGCCCAATGTCATTAGCAAATACAATAACGATGGTGGATATTTAGCCGGGTTTAAAAAAGAAATAAGTTCTTTGGATACTGAGTTATAATGCTTCCACGGCAAGGGATTCCCATAAAAATCTGTCCATCTTAAAATAATAAAAACGAGGATTGCAGAAAAGCCGATGATATTAAATATTTTCTTTCTCCTGGCGCTCCCGAATGATTTATCGTAAAATGTGCCAAAGCAGTAGCCAAGAGACATAACTGCTATCCAGGGAACAAGAGGATAGCCTACCCTGAGTTGCGAATTCCCGGAAAGTTTAAACGCGGTACGTTCGTGAATTATAGACCAAAACATATTACCCGGGTAATGTACATTGTCAAAGAAATTATGGCCAAAAATCAGCAGGCAGCTAAACAACAAAATATATTTTCGCGGAAGATGGATCAGCGCTGCAAGCACTATCATGCTTACGCCCAAAGACCAAATGACCTGTAAACTAAAAGTCCTGAATTGAATATCGAAATACCATGCGAAGCTTACGATAATCACTTCCACAAAAATCAACCACAGGCCCCGTTTGATTAAAAAAACAGAGAGTTCAGTTTTCTCTTTTCTTCTGCCGACAAAAAATGCTGACAGGCCTGCAAGAAAACTAAAAGCCGGCGCACAAAAATGTGTTGCCCATCTTGTAAAGAATATAGGCAATGTAGTTTGTGTTGCATCTGCCGGGTCAAAAAAGTTAGCGGAATAATGAAAATAATCCCTTACATGATCAAGCGCCATTACTACCATTACCAATCCTTTTAAAAGATCAACAGATTGAATCCTGTTTTTTGATAGTAAAGTCATTTTATATTTTAAGTATCTTTTTTTATACTATTATTTCTTCCGTTGCTACAACTATTTTTTTGTTTTGAAAATTCTTTGTGATAAAATAGATGACACATACAATCGCAATAAAAATAATTACTGATAAAATTTCCCATTTACCCAAATTACTGAGCAGCCACACAATGGCTGCAATACCAATAAAAGGAATGATCAACCCACCGGGCATCCTGAATGTTTTTTCTGTTACATCCTGTTTTTTACTTCTCAATTTGATGGTAGCTAAAATAACGGCGAGATAAACGAGCAATAAAGAGGCACTGGCAAGAATTGCCAATTGTTTAAAGCCTCCTGAAATTGAAAAAATAAAAATTAATGCGGCAAAGCTTATTATAGCCAAATGCGGCGTAGCAAACTTTGGATGAACTTTGCTTAAGAATTTTGGAAACATTCCATCATTAGCTCCTGCAAAAAGTAATCTTGGTGTAGAAAGTACATCTCCAAAAACATTTGTGAAACAGGAGAAGGCTGCTGTAAGTAAAAGGATGGTGGCTCCAACAGGCCCCACAATTTTTTCTGCAATGGCTGCCAATGGAGCATCTTTTACAGCTTCCATATTTGCGCCTAACACACCCTGTGTAACCATTTGAAGAAGCAGGTAAAAAACAAGTATTAATAATCCTGCCAGCAAAATGCCACGAGGTACAGTACGTTTAGGGTTTTTAATTTCACCGCTTACGGTAAGCGCCGACTCAAAACCGAAAAAAGCAAAAAACAAAATAAGGGCAGTATTGCCAAATGTGTTGAGTGATGGTAAATGCTCCCAATGGAGATTAGAAGATTTAACATGAAACAAACCAAAAATGATGATAGCCACCAGCGGCAATAATTTTATAACAGTAACTAATTTTATAAAAGCAATGCCCTGTTTAGCGCCGCGGATATTCAGCCATACCATAAAGCACATTAATATAAAAAACAAAAATGCACGCAACAAGGGGTTCAAAAAAACCGGGGATATTACTGCCAGGGAATCAGTAATGATATTCATTACCGCAGCATCGCTTAAAATGGAAAACGCAAAAAAGTAAAGCCAGTTAATAATAAATCCCGGAAACTCGCCAAACGCTGCTACTACATAAGCGTAGTTGCCACCGCTGGTTGTAACCTTGCTTCCAATCTCAGCATAGCAAAGCATGATCGCCCCCAATACAATGGCGCAAAATATATAGCAGAATATACCGAAGGCCCCCAATTGAATGCCAATGATAGCAGGTAAAACAAAGATGCCTGCACCAATAGTGAAATTGAGAATGGTAAGAGCGAGTCCGGAAACGCCTATTACCCGTTTTAAACCTTCATCAGTTTTCGACTTTATCATGCTTATTTAATTCGGACTTTTTTATTAGCGTTAATTGAATGCAGCTACTTAAAATCATTCTTCACTTCCAGTGAATATTTTTTTTAATTTTTAATGTTAAGAAATTTTCCCGCATTTTTATAAAGGATCATTTCTTTTTCTTCTTTGGTTAAGAAATCCAGCGCATTTAAAAAGTTAATAGAACTGGTAATGGCTTCCGGCCAAACCATTTGATCAGAACCAAACATTACCCGGTCAATGACACCATATTCTTTTGCAGACTTTAAAAATTTTATTGCAAAATCTTTTGTCATGGGATGTAGCCACATTTCAACGCCGAGGTCTGCATACAGATTGGGATATCCATCCATCATTCTAAGTGTATTTTCATAAAAGTTTTCACCTGCATGCATCAGATAAAGTTTCAGTTTTGGATACTTCACTAAAACGTCTTCGATCAAAAACGGATCACCAAGTTTTATCCGGTAATTTGGCCAACCTAATTGCTGTGCATTCGGAAAACTTCCGCCTGAATGATACGCTACCGGAATACCATATTTTTCGCAGATAGCTAAATAGGGCTGATAGCTTGCATCGGCAAGTGTTTTCCCTTTGTATACTGCCATTACCTCTCCAAACACTTTTATCTTTCCAGCTTTTACAAATGCTTCAAATTGTTCAATTGGAATCAACGTATCGCTATAATCCTGGTATCCCGGAATAAATCTTTTATCAGCTTTTGTATACCTGTCTATACTTTCAAGGGTTCCACAAATCACTGCATATTCAATGTGGCCTTCATCCATTTTTTTAATCGTTTGTTCAAGATGTTCCTTCGCCGTTTTACTGGATGCAAAGCCATTCCTCGCTGTGCCAACGAAGAAATCCTTTTCCGTGTAACTATGCATGTGCATATCAATTACCTGGGCTTTGCCTACTTTACATCCGGCAATAAGTATTGATAAAAAAAGTATTATGATTTTCATATTTTTTTGATTGCAATTATTTCTTATCGAGCCTTTGCCTTAATTAAACCGTTAAAGATTCTCCATCAATTATTTCACTTCATTTGCTTTTAAAACTCTTAAAAAATTTCCGCCCAGAATTTTATTAATATCTTTTTTACTATACCCTTTTTCTATCAATGCTTTTGTGATTAATGGGTAAGTCGTTACGTCATCCAGTTGTTGCGGTGTAAGGTTGATCCCGTCAAAGTCAGAGCCCAGGCCTACGTAATCAACGCCAACTAACTTCGCGATATAATCGATATGGTTAATGAGCATAGATAAAGGTGGACGTAAACCGTTTGCTTCTTCTGCATATTTCTTATAGAGGTAATCCTGCGTGTAAAAATCACCCATGCCAGCTTTCATGAGCGAATCCTTTTCTGCGGCATGTTTTTGAAAAAAGGCAGTTTCTTTTTTGTCAAAACTGCTATCAATAAAACCGGGATTAAAATTCACTTGTATTACACCACCATTTTTTGCAATCGCTTTGATCTGGTCATCTTTTAGATTGCGCCGGCTGTGAGTAAGATGGTAAACCGAACTGTGTGAAGCAATGATTGGTTTGGTGGAAATCTTTATGACATCCCAAAAAGTTTGTTCGCCGGCATGACTAACGTCAACGATCATCCCAAGTTTGTTCATTCGTTGCACTACCTGCTTCCCAAAATCTGTTAGTCCTTTATGGGGCATGTCTTTTTTGGTCGTTTCATCTGCCGCGCTTGTAGCCCATGAAGGTGCTATATTATGGGTTAAGGTTAAATATCTTGCACCACGTTTATAAAGTGAATCTAATTTGTTGATATCATCTTCAATCATGTGGCCGCCTTCCACGCCAAACATAGCAGCAATCTTATGATGCTTCACCGCTTTTATCACTTCGGCATAGCTGGCCACTTTTACAATTTTATCGGGATTGCGTGCTACTACTGCATCCAGGCTATCCATTTCCCTGTTGGCATATGCAAAAGGATTTTTTAAATCACCATCACAATACACAGAAAAAATTTGCACATCCAGGCCACCTTGTTTCCACCTGGCCAAATCACTATGAGTAATGCCAGTTAGATCTTTGTCAAATACTATTCCCTTATCAGCGGCCTTCATCAGGATGTCATTGTGTGTATCTACAACGATTGCTTTGCGGTGAATTTTTTTATACGATTGTGCGACGATCTGTTGTGACAAGAAAATGCAGAATGCAACGACTATTATTTTCATTTATCAGCTTTAATTTTTACTTAATAATTATCCTCCATTTACCCCGGCTATACCTTTTTCAAAAAGTGTTCATCATACTCACCCTGCAATGCATATTTTCCAAACAGCATCAAACCAATGCTTGCAACCGGTGTTATAATAAACAGGATGATGATGCCAAAAATCAAATCGTCCTGCGTGCC
>JBDTMP010000040.1:0-9921 GCA_039934215.1 Ginsengibacter sp. | reverse complement strand
TCAATCGCCAGATGATTTATATTTTTTATTGTACTTCACGTGGTGAACTTGACGGTAAATCTTTTAGTTACTTTTTGGAAAAACTTCCCAAAAAAAGTCAGTTACAGGTTGTCAGATTTAAAAAATGGGAGGATAGACAACGAAGCCTTTTTTCAAAATTGCTATTGATAAATGGCTTGCGAATAATGGGCATGGATTCTCTTTCAATCGATGAGCTAAAATTTACTCGATTCAAAAGACCTTATTTTAATAATAATATTGACTTCAATATTTCGCATTCAGGAGATTATATTATTTGCGCCATATCCCGCCGGCATAAAATAGGCGTTGATATCGAAGAAGTAAAAGAAATACCATTTGATGATTTTGAAAACGAGTTTTCCTTCAAAGAGATGACGGCTATTATGAATTCTGATAATAATATGAATTCCTTTTATACTCTTTGGACGCAAAAGGAGGCGTTTTTGAAAGCAATTGGTACAGGCCTGCATACTCAATTGAATAAAGTAGAAGTTGATGATCGAATAATAAAATGGAATAACACAAGCTGGTTTTTAAGCGAAATAATTTTAGATGCAAAATATATTTCTCACTTATGCACGGATACGTTACATCCCGAAATTATAATCCAGGAAATTAATTTTAAAAAAGACTAAATTTTTATATCCAAAAATAGTCAGGGGAAAGAAGGGTAAACAATTTTTATATAAACTTGCCGGTCATAATTTTAAGGAGAAATAATTGTAAATTTTTAGCGTTAATTTATATCTTTGTTTTTAGATCAGTTAAGGGTTTTATTATTAACAGGTTTGAAAATGATTCAATGATTTAATATCCTCCATTACCTGTTACGTCCTTAATAATATGTGCTAAAGCCAAAATTATCTAATATCTGTTCAGCCACTTTCTGATAATTTGAAAATAAATATACAGCTCCATTTTTTACGTTGAAGAAATCCAATTTATCGATGAATTAGCCAGCCAACTATCAATATCCGTAAGTGGGAAAATGATAATACAATTAATTTAAACGGTTTGAGAATTAATAACTACAAGGAAATATATGAATAGGAGAATAAATGTTTTTTGCTTGCCTTTTGCGGGAGGAAATAAATACTCTTATCGTGAGTATAAGGAAAAAGCACCATCCTTTTTAAATTTTATTAACCTGGAATATCCGGGCAGAGGCGCAAGAATTAAAGAGCCTTTGATATCTGATACAGATATACTAGTGAATGATTTGTATAGTGACATTATTACCATGACTGGGGAATGTGATTATGCAATTTACGGCCACAGTCTGGGCGGTTTAATTACTTATTTATTAACCAGGAAGTTGATGGAAAACTATCATAAGTTACCAATTCATCTCTTTATATCCGGCACTACCGGTCCGTCGGCTATTTCCCGCGGAGAAAAGAAAAGGCATTTGCTTCCAAAACAGGAATTTATCCAGGAATTAAAAGATCTAAATGGGATGCCAGAGGAGATTTTGGAGAATGATGAATTATTAGAATATTACGAACCGATACTTCGTTCTGATTTTAGAGCTAGCGAAAACTATGTATATAAGAATTGTGAGCCCGTGAATATTCCTATTACCGTTATTACAGGAAATGAAGAAGCGATGGAAATTGCTGATATCGAATTATGGCAAAAAGAAACAACACACGTTATTGATTTCAAGCGTTTTCCTGGAAATCATTTTTTTATCTATGATCACGTAGATGCAATTATTCAAATCATTTCAAATAAATTATTATTAACTAAAAAAGTTTATCAACTATGAGTGAAAAAAAAATGTATCTGAAACCAAATGTTGTTATGGAACCTTTGGTTGATAACTGGTATGCATGGAGCCATTTAGTTTCTCCGGCAACGGCGGCGATGAACATTACAGGGAGGCATTTAACGATTATAGAGTCGTATCTGATGGCGCCCTCAATTCATGCGGAAGCATGCTTAAATCCTAAAATGAAAGGAGGCCCTTTTATGGATTTTGGGGGAGGACGACTTGACGAAGTAGAAGCTCTGCAAAAAAAGTCATTAAAAAAACATGATAAGCAAATTCAATTTGCTAAAGCAATAAAGGAATTGGATAAAATGCTTGCAACGGAGGCTAAAGGTTTCGGCCTCGAAGATTTATATGAAAAAGTTCCTGAAATACTTAGGGGCTATGTGGAACTATTTTATGACCGTCATAATAATCCAGGCTTTAGGTTTTTTGAATCTTTATTATACAAAAGTGATTTTTACAATAACGCATCTCAAAGTATGGCATTTTGGATTACAGAAAATGATGAACGTCCGTTTGTGTTGAGCACTCCGCGACTCGGCGATCCAAATGTTTTGCATCTTGAAATTCCCTTTAAACACCCAGGTATTGATGCATTGGCTAAGATGAAAAGAGAACCGCAGCCCCTGAGTTATATTAAATCCATACTCGGAATTTCTGAATCGGAAGAAGCTTTGTTTGAAACCTTTTTTGATGAAAATCCGGCACCTGTTTACGAAAAATATACAGGAGATAAAATCAGAATGAGATATTTTGGACACGCATGTATACTGGTAGAAACAAAAGACATCAGCATATTAGTTGATCCGTTGATAAGTTATTACGGATATGAATGTGAAGTAAATCATTTTTCCGACTCTCATTTGCCTGATAAAATTGACTATGTTTTGATAACACATAATCACCAGGATCATATTCTTTTTGAAACACTTTTACCGTTAAGACATAAAATTAAAAATCTTATTGTTCCAAGAACTAACAGTGGCCGCCTTGAAGATCCGGATCTTAAATTGATGTTTGAAAATGTAGGCTTCAAAAATGTTTTTGCGGTTGATGAAATGGAAACGATTCATTTTGAAGATGCGATAATTACCGGGCTTCCATTTATTGGTGAGCATTCCGACTTGAATATACTCACCAAAAGTTGTTACCTCGTGAAAATAGGACAGTTCAAGTTATTATTTCTTGCAGATTCCAGGATAGTCGAATCAAGATTATACAAACATATTCACGATCAGGTAGGTGATGTCGATGTAATGTTTATAGGTATGGAATGCGATGGTGCTCCTCTCACCTGGCTGTATGGACCATTGTTAACAAAAAAACTCGCAAGAGATATGGACGGCAGTAGAAGACTTGCGGGCTCAGACTGCAAAAAAGGAATGTCGCTGGTAGATATATTTAATCCCAAAGAAATTTATGTTTACGCGATGGGCCAGGAACCGTGGTGTGAATTTATCAGTAGCATTAAATATACTGATGAATCAAACCCAATAGTCCAATCTAATAAACTTGTAAAACTCTGCAGGGAACGGGGTATCGTTGCTGAAAGGCTTTATGGTGAAAAAGAATTACTATATGAAAAAGAAGCCAAAGTGGTTGAAAGCGCTGAATTGGTGGAATCATGATTTTAAATGCAACGCATAAATTAATACAAGGTATTCTTCCAGTTAAATGAAATTATATCCGGAATGTCAGCCCCTTTCTTCTATAAAATTAAATTATAGAATGCAGAGGGGCTGAAAATATCTGTCTGTAGATGTTTATAAAGGTTGTTTCAAAAATATTTTACTGAAAATATTATGCTGAAAGATTTGACTTTTTCTTTACACCCTGCTCAGTTTGACGTCTATTCCGACCAGCTTTTGGATACTAATAGCCCACACTACAATATTGGTGGTTATATAAAATTAAAGGGGAGCTTACACAAAGAATTATTTTATGAAGTCGTAAATTCTGGCGCAAAAGCTTTCGATGCTTTTCGAATGAGGTTTGATTTAAATTTATCCGAGCCTGTAATTTTTTTAAATGAGGATTGCGATAACCTTGAGATGTCGGATATTGATTTTAGTGATAAAGAAGATGGTGAAAGAGAAGTTGTGGAATGGATGCAAAACAGGTTCAATACTCCGTTTCTATTTGAAAAAGACGTTCCGCTTTACGAACATTATTTAATTAAAATTTCGAATGAAGAATATTGGTTCTTTGGCAAATACCATCACTTAATTACCGATGGATATGGCTTCGTAGTTTGGGTACAATACCTTGCTCAAAAATATAAATCATTGATTGCCGGCGATAGAAGGCAATTTGTCTTTAATACTTATATTGATGAAGCAAACAAGGCAGCGACATACAAAAATTCTCAAGCTTACATAGATGATGGAAAATATTGGAAAAATAAAATTCCGGAAAAGCCGAAAAAAATACTTCAAAGAAAACATACCAATAATCCCGGTAAAAAAAGTGAAACTTATTTTCTTAAGCTAACAGAAGATCAAAGAAAACTTCTTGATGATATTGAGCAGGTCACTAAAATAAGATTGCATCATTTAACGATTGCTGCGCTGTTTATTTATTATGGTAAAACTTCCGGCGAATCAGAATTTTATTTTGGAATCCCTGTGCATAAGAGAAGCACGAGAGAAGCAAGGAATATTGTTGGAATGTTTTCAGGAATTATTCCTTATAAAAATTCTTTCCGAAAAGATGTAACCTTACTTGATCTTTTGAAAGAAATTTTAGAAACGCAAAAAGAAGATTATAAATATCAGCATTACCTGGTAGGAGACTTGGCGAGGTTTCTAAAAGTAAAGCCAAACGAAGGCTATTTATTTGAAGTAGTAATTAATTATAAACTTTTAAATTTTGAATTATCATTTGGTGAGGCACTGGAGGCAACGATATGTGAGCTATCAAATGAATTTCTGAAATACCCTTTGCAATTGTGCTGGCAGGATTTTGGTAAACAACAACCTCTCCAGCTGCAACTCGATTATAGTACTGAATATTTTACGCGGGAAGAAGTTGAGCTTTTAGCGCAGCGTTTTCTTTTTATACTCGGGCAATTTCCTCAAGCGATTGATAAAAAAATCGGGAACATTGATATAGTTTCTCCTTCGGAAAAAGAATTGATAGCTCAATTTAATAGTGGGGAACAAAAAATTTTCCCAGATAAAAATGTAATTGAATTGTTTGAGCAACAGGCTTTGAAAACACCTGGCGCGGTAGCATTAATTTTTGAAAATGAAAAATTAACCTACCGGGAATTGAATGAAAGATCAAATCAACTTGCATATTATTTAAGAGGCAAGGGAGTAAAAGAAGAAACGTTGGTACCGATATGCCTTGAGAGATCATTAGAAATGAGCATTGGCATACTTGGTGTTTTAAAAGCAGGCGGAGCTTACGTTCCCATTGATCCGGAATATCCTGCAGATCGCATACAATACATGCTGGAAGATACTGCCGCTTCCATTATCCTTTGTAATAATAAGACCAAAGCGATTTTTCCAGGGGATGAAAAATTTACAGCTATAAACCTTGATGGTGACTGGAAAGAAATAAGCAAACTACCTATAGGCAAGGTAGAGAATACTTTGACTTCAAACAACGTTGCTTATGTAATTTATACCTCGGGTTCTACAGGTAAGCCTAAAGGCGTAATGAATGAACATTGCGGAATAGCAAATCGCTTAAACTGGGCACAGGATTATTTCAAATTAACTCCAGGTGATGCAGTGTTGCAAAAGACAAGTTTTAGTTTCGACGTTTCCGTATGGGAACTGTTATGGCCTTTGCTGACGGGGGCAAAAATAGTATTTGCAAAACCAGGAGGGCATAAGGATAACGACTATCTTAAGCAGATAATTAATGAGCATGAAATAACCATGCTTCATTTTGTGCCATCTATGCTCGGCGTGTTTTTGCTGGATTTAAAACCGGGAGAATGCAAAAGCGTTAAACAAGTTTTGTGTAGCGGTGAAGCCTTGAATCCTTCGCATGTAAATTTATTTAGGCAAAAATTTATTGAAGCAGAACTTCACAACCTTTACGGCCCCACTGAAGCAGCGATAGATGTTACCTATTGGAGTCTTAATAATTCTATTGAAGAAGACATTAAAGTAGTGCCGATAGGAAAACCGGTTGCTAATACTCAAATGTATATTTTAGACAGCGATTACAATCCAACACCGTTGGGAGTTCCTGCAGAAATCTATATTGGCGGTATTCAACTTGCAAGAGGATACCTGAATAAACCTGGGTTAACAGCGGAGAAGTTTATAATAAATCCATTTAACGCAAAAGCGGAATCAAGGTTATATAAAACCGGCGACCTTGGAAGATGGTTGCCTGATGGCAATATTGAATACGTAGGAAGAATAGACGACCAGGTGAAGATAAGAGGCTTCCGTATTGAATTGGGAGAAATTGAAAGTGTTTTACAACAGAATGAAATGGTGCACCAAACGGTTGTAATAACAAGGGAAAATGTGGACGGCAATAAACAGCTGGTGGCTTACATTGTACCTGCGGGTAATTTCGATAAGCAGGTTATCACTGCATACTTAAAGAGCAAGTTGCCAGATTATATGGTGCCTGCATTATTAATAGAATTAAAAGAATTGCCTCTCACGCCTAATGGTAAGGTTGATAAGAAAGCATTGCCGGAGCCAGGCGTCAACGATATAATTAAGAATCCATATGAAGAGCCGGCGACAGAAATGGAAATGAAACTTGCATTGATTTGGGAGGAAATATTAGGAGTTGACAAAATTGGAATGCATGATAATTTCTTTGAGTTAGGCGGTCACAGCCTTAATGCAATGCAACTCACATCCAGGCTTCACAAGATTTTTAATATTAAAATTGACATAGGGAAAATTTTTTCAAACCCTACAATAAAAGAATTGGTTTCAGTATTGATCTCTGAAAGTCAAAATAAATACAATCCAATCGAAACATTGCCAAGGCAGGACTATTATGATCTTTCACATGCGCAAAAAAGATTTTGGATACTCAGCCATTATAAAGATGGATCAAAAGCTTATAATTTTTCTGCTGCCTTCATTATAGGAGGATATCTCAACAAAAATGCTTTCAGTAAAGCGGTGCAAACAGTCATTGAAAGGCATGAAATTTTAAGAACTGTTTTTGTTGAAATTGACGGAGAGCCAAAGCAAAAAATACTTTCATATAAGGAATTAGCATTTCAAATAAATGAAATTGACTTGCAACAAATACAGGATGCTGATACGATCATTGGCGAAGCAAAAGAAACTGAATTAGCACATCCGTATGATCTTACGAAAGGCCCGCTGTTTAGGATTACACTTTTCAAAAAATCAGCTGAAGAAAATGTATTGTTGTTTAGCATTCATCACATAATAAGTGATGGCTGGTCTAAAGAAATTTTAATAAGGGAGATTCTGAATTTATATAAAATCTATTCTTCAGATTCAAAAAATAATTTGCCTGAACTGCCAATTCAATATAAAGAATATGCTGCGTGGCACACTTCAAATATTAAGGAACATCAAAAATATTGGAACAACCTTTTTGAAAATTCCATCCCTGTATTAGATTTTCCTGCTGACTTCGAACGGCCAAAAGTGATCGCTTTTTTAGGAGCCATGTTGCATGATTCTGTTCCAGAAGACTTAACACGGGATTTGCGTAGAATGGCTACGAGGCATAATATGTCGTTGAATAATTTAATCTTTTCATTCTATGGTCTTTTAGTGAGTCAATATAGCCAGCAGGATGATGTGGTAATTGGCTCGCTTAGTTCAGGCAGAAGCCATATTGACCTTGAAAATCTGGTTGGAGCTTTTATCAATTTTCTTCCCGTAAGGCTAAACACCGATAAGGATCTAAGCATGTCTGCTTATCTTGATAAATGTAATAATATATTGATTGATGCATACAATCATCAGGATTATCCCTTTGACTTAATGGTTAATGAATTGATCAGGAAACGGGATTTTTCACGCAATCCATTTTTTGATACCATGTTAAATTTTCATTCAGAAAATGGAATGAAAATGAAAAATAATTCTGCTGAAAATGGAGTTTCAGATGCCGGAATAGTTATCAAGCCTTTTGCAATCGGAGAAGAGGATTTATATCAATCAGTACTTGATTTTAAACTCGATATTGAACCTTCAGATAAATTATTGAACGTGTACTTAAGTTATAATTCCAAATTATATACTGAAGAAAGAATGGTCGGATTTCTCGATAATTTTATCAAACTGCTTACGCTCGTAACTAAAGAACCTAATAAGGAATTAAAAAATTATGATAAGTTAATTTCTGAAAAAGAAGGCTTGAAAAACGTTGATTCAATCACACAACCCACAAATTCTGTACTGCCGGTTCATATTTGCGCTTCATTTGTTGCAGACCCCTTGCAGGAATTTTTGGAATATTGGAATAAAGAACTTGACCTAAATAGCAGTGTGATATTTGCTCCGTATAACCAGGTATTTCAGCAACTGCTAAATCCTGCCAGTTTATTGAATTCTAATAGAGGTATAAATGTGCTTTTTATTCGGGTTGAAGATTGGTTAAGAGATAAGGCAATGTTGCCTTCTGAAGAACAAATTGCTTTTTTAGATGCAACTTGCCTGGAATTAATAGAGATATTAAAGAGGGTTAACGAAAAAACCTTCGTGCCTTTTTTGATTGGAATTGTTCCTGCTTATCCAGGAAGTTCTTGTGCTGCCAAAGTTATTGATCACATAAAAAATTTAGGCGGGGAGTTAGAGTTGGTAATTTCCGGCCTGTCCAGGATGAATTCAATCGATATGGATAAAATCGCCGGACTGTATGGAGTTACAGATTTATATGATTCAAAGTCTGATGAAATCGGGCACATTCCTTTCACACAGGAATATTATGCGGCTATTGGCACGTATTTATCCCGAAAGATTAATGCTTTTAAGGGACCTTCCTATAAAGTAATTGCCCTGGACTGTGACAATACGCTTTGGAAAGGCATCTGCGGAGAAATAGGAGCAATGAATGTTACCATAGATGAAAACTTTTCAGGTTTACAGGAGTTTGTTTTAGAAAAATATAATGAGGGGTTTCTGTTGGTGCTGTGCAGTAAAAATAACGAAGAAGATGTATGGGAAGTTTTTAATAATCATCCTCACATGAAACTTAGGCGGGAACATATAACTGCCCACAGGATCAATTGGGATATTAAATCCAATAATTTATTGTCGATTTCTAAAGAATTAAATCTTGGCATTGACAGTTTTATTTTTATTGATGATAATGAGTTTGAAGTGGAGCAAATGAAGAGCAATTGTCCCGATGTTCTTTCAGTGGCTCTACCAGAAGAGGCAGCTACTTTTTCTGAATTTCTCAATCATATTTGGGCTTTTGACACATTTCATGTTACTGAAGAAGATACCCGGCGTAATAAAATGTATCGAATCGAAAAAGAAAGAAATGATGAACAGGTAAAACATAATTCTATCGACGATTTTCTTATTTCACTCGATATAAAAATTAATATCCGCCCGTTAGAAAATAACGACATTGAGCGTGCGGTTCAGCTTACGCTGCGTACAAATCAATTTAATTTAAATGGAATTAGAAAATCACCGCAGGAAGTCTCAGGCTTGATTGACCGGGAAGGTTTTCTCACCTGGATAATAGAAGTCAGCGACAGGTTTGGGGATTATGGGATAGTGGGGCTGGTTATTGCCAATAAAACCCAGAATGAACTAGTTGTCGAATCGTTTCTCTTGAGTTGCAGAGTGCTGGGAAGAAAAGTGGAAAATGACATCCTTTCAGAATTGGAAAAATACTGTAGGCTACATGCTTTGAATTCTATAAAGTTGCTTTTTCAGCCTACATTAAAAAATAAGCCTTTCCAGGAATTCTTGTCTCGAAAGGAATGGTTTGAAGATGCTGGGGCAAAAGAATATTATCACCCTATAAAAATTCCTGAGCAAATTGATGTGTGATATACCTACTGAGAAAATAAGCAAAGCAATAAAAAATTTATTCGTATAAAATAAGCGGGTTTTAACGCCGGGATATTTCAAAATATCATCATAAATAATTATAATTTTTTAGACGAATTACATATATTTGTTTTTGATTGGTAT
>JBDTMP010000039.1:0-3634 GCA_039934215.1 Ginsengibacter sp. | reverse complement strand
ATGTCTTTGCTAATATTTTTTTGAATTATCATTAATCGTCTTTATATTCGAAGTGGTTAATTTTTCTTCCATTCCCTTGATACCGTTGTTATCACACCTTACCACTTTTGCTTTGACCACAGGAATTTCTATCGCAAACAAATTTTTGTTTTGTTAAGTCAGTGAATTAAAAGTTTTCATTGATGGTTATTAATTACTTCACTTAAAAGATTAATTAAAATGCAGACTGAACCAGGAACAGATAACGCTAAGGCGACCTTAAAATTTAAGATTACGGTTATTAATACCGTGGAATTACAAAAAGTTCTTGAAGATGAAGATTTTGATGGAATCACACTTCAGTTAAGCCATGAAATAGCGACAGCTTCCCCGGGCAATAGCTCGCAGGATACGCATTCGTACCGGTTTATTCCATACAAGCATTTTTCTTCAAAGAAAAAACAAGAGAAAATAACCGACCCGAATTTCTTCGCAAATAATAACGGAAATGAAATATCTAAGGATATCGGGATTGGCGACGAAGGATTGATGAGCCATTTTGGAAATCTAAAAGTTACCCGTGCAGAAATGAAGGAAGGTGTAGACGCCACGAAATTTCCTTTCTTTGTTTTATCGCCCGAGCGTGGAAGCGGCGAGCATGAAAATTATATTGTGTGCAAGGCTTTTTATACAGATGATTTAAATAACCTGTCTCCACACACGCAGAGCCTGAGCAGGGGAGTGCCTATAAAATCAATTGGCATAAATCCGTCGCCACCGGCTTAGAGGAATTAAGCCGGGCTTAAACGTTCATGTCGGGCTAACTTTTCATGCCATAAAATAACTATTAAATTTCCCGCTCATTGTTAAAGATGTGCGGGATTTTTTTATCACGCTGTAAACATTCACGCCTATCATCTAATTCGATACAATAATAACAGTAACGGTGAGTGGCTGTGAAATTTTATTACTGAAGAGAGGACAAGCCCATTTATAATTCAATACGCAATTGGCCTGGAATAAGAAAAGTTGAATTTTACATTAATATTGTAGATTTAAGAAACCATTGAGTGGAGAATATAACTTCAATTAAATATTACATCTGAAATAGGTTGTTTTTTTAAAATTTCGGGATAATGAAAAGTTTTGTAATTGCCGCACTATTGTGCTATGCTGGTCTGCTAACAAATGCGCAAACTAAAAAAATAGATAGCTTAAACAATCTTATAAATAAAGCCACCAGCGATACAGCAAGAATTAATCTACAGATAAAAAAAATCAGGTTCGTCAGAAACGAAAACATTGATTCCTCCATACAGTTGATTAAAAAAATTCTTCCTGAAGCGCAAAAGATAGCATATTACAAAGGCGAGATAGATTTAAGAAATAACCTCGTAACGAGCTATTGCTTTAAAGGTGATTATAAAAGTGCTGCGGAAAATTTAAAACTTATAAAAACACTTATAAAACCTTCAAAAGATTCAACTGATGTTGCTGACCTCTATGCAAACTATGGGATGATGTACGGTATGCAAAGCAAATACGATTCATCCATTCAGTTTTATGAAAAATGTATTGGAATTAATGAGAGACATAACAATAAAAACGCCCTCGCAACAAATTATTCCAATATTGCCATAGGTTTTCAGCAACTCTCAAATTTTGCCCGGGCTTTATTTTACCAGCAAAAAGCTTTAAAGTTAGCTGAGGGAAATAAAGATGAGCCGACACAGGCATACGCATTAGTTAATATGGGAATCACATACACTCTTTTGCGTGATTCCCTTAGGGCCGAGCAGGCTTACAGGAGATCAATTTCACTTGCAGAAAAAAACCATCTCAGAGACGTTGAATTATATGGCTACACCAATCTCTCCAGCCTCTATATAAAGAAAAATAATTGGAAAGATGGATATAATTATGCAGTGAAGGCTGCTTCTCTTGCAAAAAAAACGGGCGACCAGGGTACACAGGCAGCAAGTCTATCTAAAGCGTCGATTTGCCTGGCTTACCTGAATAATTTTTCGGAAGCGATAGAATTATGCAAAAAAGCAATTGTATTGGCAGATTCATCTATGCAGCCATTAAATATCTTCCAGGGTTATTCGTCAATGGGAAACATTTTAATGCTTCAAAAAAAATATGCGGAAGCCATCCCCTTTTTTGAAAAAGGTTTTGCTTCATTAAACGAGAGTAACGCTTATGAAGCTGACATTGGAACTACGTACCAGCAACTGTCAGAATGTTATGAGCAAAATGGAAACTACGACAAAGCCCTGGCAGCTTATAAAAAATATGCCATCATTGAAGACTCTGTACGAAGTAAGGATAATATTCAAAAGGCCACAGAACTCAATATGAATTATGAGTTTGATAAAAAACAGGCCATAGAAGATGCGATGCAGGCGAAAAAAAATGCGGAAACAAAATCCCGGCAGTTGCTGCTATTAGGCGGTTTGCTATTTACAATGATCCTTGCAATCGGCGCCTGGCTGGCCTTTCGAAATAAAAAAAGGGCCAACAGCGTACTTGAATTTCAAAAATCGGAAATACAAAGTACTTTAACTCAGCTCAAGACTACCCAGGCTCAATTGATTCAATCGGAAAAAATGGCTTCGCTTGGTGAACTCACCGCAGGCATAGCACACGAAATACAAAATCCATTAAACTTCGTAAAAAACTTTTCTGAAGTAAGTACTGAATTGATAGATGATATGGAAGAAGAACTCAGGTCTGGTAAAAAGGAAACCGCAATTATAATTGCGAATAGCCTGAGACAAAATCTCGAAAAAATAACGCATCACAGTTTGCGTGCAGATTCAATAGTAAAAGGAATGCTTCAACATTCAAGAACAAGCACCGGGCAAAAAATACCAACAAATATCAATGCGCTTGCGGATGAATATTTACGCTTAAGCTTTCATGGCCTCAGGGCAAAAGATAAATTTTTTAACGCATCTGTAAAAACAGACTTCGATGAGGCGCTCTCTACTCCCACTGGAAAAATAAATATTATACCACAGGATATTGGAAGAGTCCTTCTTAATTTATTTACCAATGGTTTTTATTCTGTTACAGAAAAAAAGCAAATGCAATCTGATAAATACGAACCAACCCTTTCAGTAAGCACAAAAAAATTAAACGATAAAGTTGAGATAAGAATAAGAGACAACGGCAATGGCATTCCTCAAAAAGTATTAGATAAAATCTTTCAGCCATTCTTTACAACAAAACCAACAGGACAGGGAACTGGATTAGGATTGAGTTTAAGTTATGATATTATTAAAGCGCATGGCGGTGAAATAAAAGTGGAAACAACGGAAGGAGAAGAAACGGAATTCATCATTGTTTTACCGGAATCTTAAATCATGCAAATCAATTAATCCTATAAATCATAGTTCAGACAAGCCAGGATATTATTAAAGCGCATGCCGGAGAAATATCCGTAAAGGATTCTTCGTCCGAATGGATTCCTATGGAGGAAAAAGTGAAAAGGAGGGTGAAGGTTCAGCATTCATTTTTAGTATTCCCAACAATTAAAAATCTAATTTCAAATAATTATTTACACTTAATCAAAATAACATGTACAAACAGCATCTGTTAAACAATATCGAAAAAGAAATAAATATTTGTCGCAGACTATATACCAGGATTC
>JBDTMP010000038.1:0-4620 GCA_039934215.1 Ginsengibacter sp. | reverse complement strand
TTCATTCTGCCACAAATTTGTAAGTGCTGATAACCGCACGTATTGTAATTTTATAATTAAATAATTGCTTCTTATGAAAAAATATTTTTTCCTGCTATCGCTTATATTTTTTTCCTGCCGTTCGGTTACCCCAAATAAAAATATAGCATCTGAAAATGTTACTGAAACTAAAGCGCAGGTAGCAAACAAAAATCTTTCCGATTCAGCATTGTTTGGTCTTGTTCAAAAACAAACTTTTAATTATTTCTGGGACGGCGCCGAGCCAAACAGCGGCCTTGCAAGAGAACGTTTTCATACAGATAATATTTACCCTGAAAATGATAAGAGTACTGTAACGAGCGGTGGCAGCGGCTTTGGTATTATGGCAATTTTAGTAGGAATTGAAAGAGGTTTTATAACCCGCGATGACGGAAGAGAAAGATTGGAAAAAGCACTCCATTTTTTAGAAACCGCAGACAGCTTTCACGGAGCGTGGCCGCATTGGTGGCATGGTGAAACCGGTAAGGTAAGGCCATTCAGCAAAGATGATGATGGAGGAGACATCGTGGAAACTGCCTACTTGCTACAGGGACTGCTTTGTGCACGGCAATATTTTAAAGATGGCAGCCAGGCGGAGAAATCAGTTGCCCAAAGAATTGATACATTATGGAAAGAAGTTGAGTTCGACTGGTACCAGCACGGACAAAATGTTTTGTATTGGCACTGGAGCCCGAACAATGGCTGGAAAATGAATTTTCCGATTCATGGATATAATGAAACCATGATAGCATATATATTAGCTGCTTCATCACCTACGCATTCCATTTCCGCTGCAGCATACCATAAAGGGTGGGCGGAAAATGGAAAAATAAAATTCACCCATGTGGAATATGGAGACACTTTGCAACTGCGTTACCAGGGAAACAATCCGTATGGCGGTCCTTTATTTTGGGCGCATTATTCTTACCTTGGTTTAGATCCTCATGGGCTAAAAGATCAATATTGCGATTACTGGAAAGAAAATACAAACCTGGCAATTATTAATTATAAATGGTGCGTAAAAAATCCAAAGAATTTTAAAGGGTATGGTGCGGACAACTGGGGCCTTACCGCCAGTTATTCTATCAAAGGATATGCAGCGCACGCCCCCGGTGAAAAAGATGATCTTGGTGTGATCGCTCCTACGGCAGCATTATCATCATTTCCTTATACACCGCAGCAATCAATGGCCGCGATGAAACATTGGTATAATGACATGAAAGAAAAACTATGGGGCCCGTTTGGTTTTTATGATGCCTTTAGTGAAACTGCTGATTGGTATCCGCCGAGATACCTTGCAATCGACCAGGGGCCCGCCGTAGTGATGATGGAAAATTACAGAACGGGATTGCTATGGAAATTATTTATGAGCTGCCCTGAGGTGCAAACTGGTTTGAAGAAATTAGGTTTTGAAAGTCCTTATTTAAATTAAACTGCTGATGAAACAATTGCTTGTGTTCTTTCTGTTTTTCTCTTCGTCAGTAAGTGCGCAGGAGCATTTATATGATTACATTTTTTTTACTAATAGCATGATGCAGGGTAATTATTATTTTAGCAAAACATCTGCTCAGTCTCCTTCTTCTATCATAAATAAAAATGAAAGATTACCGGTTAGTGAGAAAATATTTCATACACCCGGCAATGCGCTGAAGTTGGAATATGTAAATGGAAAAAATGGGAAATGGAATGCGGCAATTTACAGGGAAGAGCTTCGTGGCCAGGATCATTTTAAGCCATCAAAATATTTTTCTTTCAGCATTTATCCGACTGCATACAGCACTCAAAAGGAATTTCCATCCGTGCGTTTAATATTTAAGGATAGCACTTTTTCTCAGGAATTAACTTTTGCAACAGATGTAGTTAACGCATGGTCTGTAATAAATATGCCTCTCTCATCATTCGCTAAATCGGGTTATAAAATTCCCGTGGATGTTATCGGTATAAACTTTTCTCAAAATGGTGACGATGGAAGAAAGCATATTTTCTACATTGATGATTTGGAATTTTCACCCGGTAATGAAAGCCACCTAATAGCAGCGAAGCCTGAAATTATTTCCTGTAAAGGCTATGCAAAGCATGTAGATATTTCATGGCAATCTTTTTCTGATGAACAAGTAAAGTATGTAAAAATTTATCGCTCAAATAATGGAAAAGATTTTTTACCTATAGGAATACAATCTCCTCAAACAAGCCGCTATTCTGATTTTACAGGAGTAACCGGAAAGAGATATTATTATAAAATTTCTTTTCTAAATTATAAATACGAGGAAAGTAAATTATCAGATATTGTTTCAGCCAAAACCAAAGCAATGACAGATGATGAATTCCTTACAATGGTTCAGGAAGCTTGTTTTCGTTATTATTGGGATGGTGCTGAAAATGTAAGTGGCTTGTCAAAAGAAAATATTCCCGGGCGTATAAACATGATTGCCGCAGGCGCATCGGGTTTCGGAATCATGGCATTAATCACTGGCACTGAAAGAAAATTTATTACAAGAAAACAATCGGTAGAAAGGTTTTTAAAAATTGTGAACTTTCTTGAAAAGACAGAAAAATTTCACGGAGCTTTTTCTCATTTTATTGATGGCCCGACGGCGAAAGTGGAGCCTTTCTTCGGTCAGAGAGATAATGGAGGCGACCTTGTTGAAACTTCTTTTTTAACGGAGGGTTTATTAACGGCCCGCGCTTATTTTAATAAAGAAGATAACGATGAAAAAACAATCAGGGAAAAGATCACGAACATTTGGAAAAATATTGAATGGAATTGGTACAGGCGTTATCCCGATAGCAAATATTTATACTGGCACTGGTCGCCCGATAAAGAATGGATCATCAATCACCGGCTGACAGGATGGAACGAAACAATGGTTACTTACCTACTGGCAATTGCTTCACCAACGCATAGTGTTCCTGCAAGTCTTTATTATAGTGGCTGGGCCAACCAGGATAGTACCGGCCAGCAATACAGGATTAACTGGGGTGGTACCACAGATGGGTCTATGTACACAAATGGTAATACTTATTTTGGTATTAAATTAGACGTTGGCGTCTCTAACGGTGGCCCGCTTTTTTTTACACATTATTCTTATCTCGGTTACGACCCACATTTTATCACAGATAAATACACTAACTATTTTGCCAATAATAAAAACATAGCATTGATCAATTATCGCTATTGTTTAAAAAATCCTGGAAACTTCAAAGGTTATGGCGATAGCTGCTGGGGATTAACCGCAAGCGATGGTCCCATTACTTATAATGCATGTGAACCGGTAACTGGAAGAAACGATGGAACAATTGCGGCTACAGGTGCCGTTAGTTCCTTTCCCTATACACCTGCTGAGTCAATGAAAGCCCTGAAGAATTATTATTACAACCACGGAAAATTTTTATGGGGAGAATATGGTTTTCGTGATGCATTTAATCTTTCACAAAACTGGTGCTCTCAAATTTATATGGGACTTAACCAGGCGCCTATGGCCGTTATGATTGAAAATTACAGAACGGGCCTGTTGTGGAAATTATTTATGAGTGATGATGATATTAAAAATGGATTGAAAAAATTAAAGACTGAATTACGCAATTAATTTTTTTTAAAAAGATGAGTATGTTTTCTAAGATATTTTTTACAACGAGCCTCGTTATTATCAGCACATTTTTATTTGCTCAAAAACGTAAACCTGGTTTGTTGGGTATAGATTCTATTGCCCCGGTTGGAATCATAAAAGGACTTTCTGATTCTGCATTGCTGGACGTAGTGCAGCGACAAACCTTCAGATTTTTCTGGCATTACGCACATCCGGTGAGCGGCCTCGCAAGAGAAAGAGATAACACTGTAAAAGCTGAATATTATTGGGATTATATTAATGAAGCGTATGATGAGCCTAATTTTAGTAAGCATACATTTGGCCCCGAAGCCTGCGCTATTGGAGGAACGGGATTTGGAATCATGTCAACAATAGTTGCCGTTAATCGTAAGTGGATCGGGAAAGACACCGCTCTAAAACGTTTGGTAAAAATTGTTGATTTTTTAATTAAGGCTGATTGCTATCATGGAATCTATCCTCATTTTATGAATGGCGCTACCGGTAAAACAATCCCTTTCGGAAGGCTGGATGATGGCGCTGACATCGTAGAAACTTCCTATTTACTTATGGGACTTTTGTGTGCAAAGGAATATTTTAACGGTGACACGCCTCTGGAAAAATATTTTAGAAACCGCGTTAAGCAAATGTGGGACGTTGCTGACTGGAACTGGCATAGCAAAGGTGATAATAAATTTTTATACTGGCACTGGAGTCCTGACAATGATTTCAACATGAACTTTCCTGTGTACGGTTATGATGAAGCATTGATTACATACATAATTTCAGCTTCTTCTCCATGGCATCCAATCTCAAAAGAATTGTACGAAAATTCATGGGTAAAAAGTGCAAGCTGGAAAAATGGAAAATCCTATTATGGTATAAAACTTCCGCTCGGGAATTTTGATAAAGGCGGCCCTTTATTTTTTGAGCAATATACTTTTATGGGGATTGATCCCAATGGCTTGAAAGATGATCATGGAATTGATTATGCAGAGCAAACAAAAAACCATACACT
>JBDTMP010000037.1:0-2814 GCA_039934215.1 Ginsengibacter sp. | reverse complement strand
ACAACGCTTTTATACTTCTTTTCGCTTTATTAACGGCTGATTCCTGGAACCATTCACCGATGGAATAGAAAACCATAACCGCTACACCTTCACTGTAAGAACCTATGGCAAATGCGCCAACGGTAGCAACACTCATTAAAAAGAACTCATTGAAGAAATCAAACCGCTTTGCCTTTCTGAATGCCATGTATAAAACATTATAGCCCGCAAGTAAATAAGCCAATAGAAATATGACGAGATTAAACGGGAAGATTGGAACATAATCAAATCCAAATTGCAATACGAGCATTATCATTAAAATAGCAAGCGACAGCAACAATTGCCAATGACTTTTCCAACCTCCTTTTTCATCACCGATATGATCGTGATTGTGACCATCATTGTCTAAATTTTTCATTTCGTGTAAAACTTTTTCACCCGTTGCGTCACAGCAGTCATTGTCCTGCGCTTTTTTTAGTTTGTTAACTTTTATAGCTTCCATCATATTTTTATTCAGTGAATATAAAAAGTAAGTATCCCTGTAATAATCAGGGTTAATCCTGTAATTATTCCCGCATTGTGTTCGAGCCGGTGCCAGTTGATTTTTATAATTCCTTTGTAAGCTATTCTCACCCAAAGCACCATTCCGCTTACAGAAATTATTAAATATAATAGAGCAATACTTAGAATAGCAAGCCATCCAAAAGTGCCTGCCAATAAAAAATAGGCTTCTATTTCCAGGCAGGGAGAAAAGAACATCGCCATCACAAGCATAGCTATCATTTTATTTTTTGACGATACCGGCTTTGGTTCATTATGCAAATGAAAATGCTTGTGACGGTGATGCTGGTAAATAAAAAAAAGGCCGAATACAATTAATACTAACGGAGCCACTATATGCGAAAAATGCTGAACAGAATCTGTTAGCGTTATACCTAACAAACCTATTATTACCCCGATGATTATCGTACTCAATGCATGGGCCAGCCCTGAAAAAAAAGTAACTTTTGTTACTTCACTTATTGTCCAGTTTTCTTTCCTACCGATGGCAATTACGGGCAACCAATGGTTAGGAATTATCCCATGTAAGAGGCTCAATAAAATGCTTCCTATTATTATTTGGTTCATTAGGAGTTATCTATTCTTTGAAAACTGCAATACAAAAAGCTTTGTACAGTATTAAAAGGTGTTGTATGATTTTCAGTTATGCACTTTATGCGTTTAAAAGCTTTTTTAAATCTTGCACTCATTGAGGCTTCATTGTATTGTTGAATTTCTAAACCACTACATTTAGTTGGCCCGTTCTCCGAGAAAGTGCCTAATAATAAGTAGCCGTTTACTTTAATTCCTTTTTCTGCAATGAAAGCATATCGATTTATTGTTTCTTCATTTGTAAGAAAATGGAATGCTGCTCTATCATGCCAAAAATCAAATTGCACAGGTGGCTCAAATCCTGTTACATCGGAAACAATCCAATTCACTTTGGATGCTCTTTCAAGCAATCTTTTTTTTGCCTTGTCAATTGCAGTGGCTGAAATATCAAGCACCCAAATGTTTTGATAACCTTTACTAAGCAATGCATCAACGAAGTGACTATCGCCGCCACCAATGTCAATGATATTGGCACTATGTGGCAGGTTAAATAATTCTACAAACTCCATCGATGTTTTTGGATACGGCTGAAACCAGCTTCCTTGATCTTCCTCTTTTGTATCATAAATATGATCCCAATGTTGTTGTTCTATTTTATACATTTTATTAAGATAAGTTTATTGAAATCGCAAGAAATATTTATTTTTTTTTGATGACAAGTGCAGGTAACAGTAACCTCATTAAATTCAAAGTATCAATACTTCCAAACTCTTCTCCTTTCTCAAAATCACCTTCAGACTGAGCCATTGAATTGGTAAGGTGTGCAAAGCAAATAATGCTGTAATTCATTACTGCTGACAACGCATAAAGCGCTGCTGCTTCCATCTCAACACAGACGATGTTTTGTGCTTTCATACTATCAATAGCTGTTTGTGTTTCTCTGTATGGCGCATCGGTTGTCCAGCTACTTGCTTCAAAAAAAGGGCAGTCTGGTTGTTGAAGTGCCGGATATAAATTTCGAAGTAATTCACTACCCAATACAGAGGGTTTATCTGGCGGTAAATAATGATAGCTTGTTCCTTCATCTCTTACTGCACTTGTTATCAGTGCAAATCTTTTAGAGTGGCATGGCTGATTTATAATACCTGCTGATGTTACACTTATTAATAATTGGCAACCTGAAACGAATAATTGTTCTGCAACCAAGACTGCATAAGATGAACCTACAATGCAAGGAATAATTCCTATCTGTGCCCCTTCTAATTCAAACGTATAAAGCGAAGAATGATAACATGCCCAGCAGTCATTTTTCAACGCCCTATTTTTATGTATCAGGAATTTTGCTAAATCACCATCCGGGTCAAGTAAACAGACTTCAGGAACATTACATTCATTCTTTTTCTTCTGCCTTCGTGCTTCCCGAAGCAGATTTTCTGGAAGAAATACGGATTTTTCATTATAATATTTATTGGCTAATATATTTATCATCATGTATTATAAAAAGGTTAAAGAGTTTATTCTTCCTCACCAACGTTCGTCATTTTAGCTAACACAAAAAATGCACCCTTTGCTACAATACGTGTTTCGGGTGGCAAGTCTTTCATTAAAGTGACTTCAGTAAAACCTACATCAGAAGTGCCCTTCACAACCTGTACTCTTTCAAACTTTAGTTCAGCATCTTTTATTTTGCTGCTGTCTGGTTCTTTTTGAGTTGTTGATGTATAGTTTTTGGAAACAAAAATA
>JBDTMP010000036.1:0-2679 GCA_039934215.1 Ginsengibacter sp. | reverse complement strand
CAGGTGGAGCGTTTTGCGCCCGGATTCAGAGATTGTATTCTTGCACGCAACGTGATAAATACGGCTGATATAGAAAATTATAATTCCAATTATATTGGCGGAGATATAAATGGAGGGGCGGCTATAATAAGCCAACTTTTTACCCGGCCTGTAATTAGACTGTCACCTTATCGCACAACAGCAAAAGGCGTTTATGTTTGTTCGTCGTCAACTCCGCCTGGCGGAGGCGTACATGGTATTTGCGGATACTATGCGGCAAGACGTGCTTTAAAAGATTTGTTTGATGTGAAGCTTCCGTGGTTGTAAATAAATGCTGCAAGTATTTACCTGTGTCGCCGGGCAAATGGATAGAAATTAAATTTGGGATTTAATTATTTATCCAATTTCTTTTGAACTATTAATTTTCTTTTCTTCCATTTTCCTAATGGCTCAGGATCATATACAGCATTTCCTTCTTTGTCGGTAAGGCCAAATGATTTGTTCAGCTTTTTGCTTATCTCGTCAACAGTTTTTGAATGGGTGGGTTTGTGCTTTTTGTAGTAAGCTTCATAAGCTTTGATGGCTTTGTTTATAATACTTAATTCTTTTTTGTATTCTTTAGATCTCCTGAATAATTTCATTAGTTTATCATAGGCCGGGATGTTCAGCTTATCTTGTTCCGTAATATTTTTATACAGATCAACTGCCCGGCTGTTGTCTTTCTTTTCTTCGGCTTCTTCGGCTTTTGAAAATATATCTTTTAGAGAAGCATTTTCTTCGGTCATTTTTTAGAATTAAATATACGATTCGTGTCGCTAAATTTTTTGAAGAAACATAAATTGTATTTGGAGGTTATTTCATTCATGCAAATTATGGCATGCACCTTGTAAAGTTTTAGTACTTCTTCTTCACTTAAAAGAAAAGAATTCAACTAATTTTTCTAAATCAAAATATTTAAAACCATGAACATTATCCCCAATCACGAACTCATTAAAAAACTAGACATCTGTACAGCCGCCTGCAATTTCTGCGCTTCCGCCTGTCTTAAAGAAGATGACGTAAAAATGATGGCTCAATGTATATCTCTTGATATGGATTGTGCTGAAGTTTGCCGCACTACCTCGATACTATTAGCCAGGGATTCCATGCATGGAAAACACCTGTTAAAGGAATGTATAGAATTATGTGAAGCCTGTGCCGCCGAATGCGGAAAGCATAAACATGATCATTGTGAAGCGTGCGCAAAAGCGTGCAGGGAATGTGCGGAAGCTTGCCGGCAAGCCGCCTGAATATTAGATCGAAGGAAATAATGAACAAAAACTTCCACAACATTGTTATAAAATGAAAAAATAATAAAATAAAAACTATGAATAGCATCAATCAAAACCAGCCCGAAGAAAATTACGAAAACCTAAGTAATAGCAAAGCAATAAAGAAAATCAAGGAGCTTGTTGATAACGCACCGAGTTGTTTTTTCTGCACTAAGATAGCAACAGGCGAATCAAACGGCGCAAGACCGATGAGTGTTCAAAAAGTAGATGATGACGGCAACTTATGGTTTTTGAGCGCCAATGACAGCCATACCAATCAGGAAATATCATTAGACCCGTCAGTGAAATTATATTTCCAGGGCTCGGCTCATTCCGATTTTATGCAGTTGGATGGCCACGCTTCTATAACAGAGGATAAGGTTGTAATCGATGACTTATGGAAGCCCATATTAAAAACATGGTTTACTGAAGGGAAGGATGATCCAAGGATTTCTGTAATAAAAGTTGAGCCATCAATGGGATATTACTGGGATACTAAACATGGCGAGGCAGTAGCAGGCATTAAAATGCTTATTGGAGCCGTGACCGGTAAAACACTTGACGACTCAATAGAGGGAAAATTAAATGTATAGCCTTTGCTAATTTATTTTCATTCAAATGTGTATGTCCGTAGAATAATTGGATAATTGATTCGGATATTGGAAGGATCAAGGTATCAAAGGATCAGCAACGCTTATTAAAAATCTAAGCATTTTAAGGCAATCACTGCGCATGCTTCGCTTTGTCCAAATTACCTATTTATCTTAATCAATACCTTAAAGTAAATAGAAGTATTGTTGGAATTATGAAGCTGCTGTGCAGGCTACGCAAACCGAACCCATAAACAATCAGCGCCGTTGGCGGAAGTTTATATAACCGTTCAGCAAAATCTGAAATTGGAACGGGATTACCTGACATCGTAGTCACAAAAACATACATTGTAATAGGATGAGGTCCGTAGATACCGGGCAACTCCCGTTTTCAATATTTATTGTGCAGGCACCTAAGAAACTTATACGGCACCACACAAATTCAAAATTCTTCGAAATATGCGGGCGTTACCATAGATATTATCTAATATTTTGAAACAGCCATATTAGACGAAATCTATGCAGAATGCTTAAAATTTAGAGCCTGCTCAAAAAAATGAAACCGTAATTTTACGGTATTGTATTTTACGGAAATACACTTTATGTTTGTCTTCGAATCAGGAAATGCTTTACCTCGGTATCCCTGTCTTCACCAAAACTTCTAATCTCCAGAATCACCATTTTCTCCAATCCTTTTTGAAATTCCTTAATGTATTCAACAGCTACCCCTGTTTTATACGATTTAAGAAACTCAAACCACAAAGAAAATGACTAAAAACTCTACTAAAAAAGGGATTTAT
>JBDTMP010000035.1:0-26878 GCA_039934215.1 Ginsengibacter sp. | reverse complement strand
CCTCTAAATGGCCTGAGCAAAGATCACCGACAAGGATTGGTGGTGTGACTAAGTAAATGGATGAAAAATATCTTTTTTATTTAGCTCCAAAAACTTTTTTTAAAATATCGGTTGCACGTGCTGCCGGGTTCTTCCTGATACTTACTTCTTCCTGGGCTACATAATAAAAAATTCCATTAAGAGCTTTGGAGGTAACGTAGCTATTTATGTCAGTATCCACAGGGTTAGCCGAAAATTTATTATACGTGGTAAATACATCGTTCCAGTATTTGGTAGCATCCACTTTCTTCAAAGATTCTTCAATTACGGGGCGAAAAGCACTTATAAGTTCGGGGGTTGTGGCACTTCTTAAATAACCGGTAGCGGCGGTATCGCTTCCTCTTAAAATATTAAGCGCATCGGTTACCGTCATTTTTTTTATGGCGGCGAGGAATATTGGAGCAGCGGCTTTCGAAGCATCTTCAGCGCCGCGGTTCATGCTAAGGATTGCATTGTCAACCAGCTTGCCCATTCCGAGCATTCTCATTTTCTTTTCTACTTTTTGCACCTGTTCCGGCAGCAAAATTTTTACCGCGGCATCTTTAAAAAATCCATCCGTTGCAGAAAGTTTATCCCCGCTTTTTTGCGCACCCAGTGATAATGCTTCTTTTAGTCCTGAGATAATTTCACCGGAAGATAAACCGGAAGATGAATTAGAATTTTTAGAAAGAATCGAATTGGCTTTTTTAAACAAGCCATTCAATTTATTTGAGGAATCATTTTGAGCAGAAAGCGAAAAAGCGAGTAACAGAAAAACTGTAGAAGTAATAATTTGTTTCATAGGATTTTTTATTAGACAGGATTTTTTTAATTGATTTCAAATATAAATCGTAAAGATGAAAAGTTGGAATGATGAGTTGTTAAATCCTTGTGCCCGTAAAGTAGCATAGGACAATTTGTGACGTATCGAAGCCTTCTTCCTGAGAATTGGAGACGGTTCTACATTTGGAATTTATATCCAACTCCCTTTACAGTGATAATCAAATCACTTCCAAGTTTTTGCCTGATTTTTCTTATATGAACATCAATTGTGCGGTCTCCGACTATTACATCCGATCCCCACACCTTATGAAGTATCTCATTTCTTAAAAAAACTTTTGAAGGCTTTGAAGCTAATAAGGCAAGCAATTCAAATTCCTTGCGAGCAAGTGTAATCTCCTCATTATTGGATGTAACGATATATTTTTCGCGGTCAATAATAAGATCGCCGATTTGTAATACGCTGCCTGTTTCTTTTATAATTCTCCTGAATAAAGCATTGACTCTGCTCGTTAACACCTTTGGGCTTATTGGCTTTGTTATGTAATCATCACCGCCGGTTTCAAGCCCTTTTATTTCTGTGCTGTCGTCATTCAGCGCAGTTAAAAAGATGATGATCGTATTTTCAAATGGCGGCAGCGTACGCAATATTTTACAAACTTCAAATCCTGTTTTACCCGGCATCATCACATCAAGAATTATCAGGTCGGGGTTATGGATTTTCGCCATTTCAATGGCTTCATTGCCATTCTTCGCTGCAATCACTTCATATCCTTCTGCCTTTAGGTTAAAGCTTACGATCTCTAAAATATCGGGCTCATCATCCGCAATTAATATAGTGCGTGGTTTGGTTTCCTGTGCCATAATGCGCAAACCTATATCAAAAAATTATCCGGATGAGGTTGTTTACAATTTTTTAATATTGGAAGACGTATTTTGAAAATAGTATATAACCGGTTTCTCCATCTTAAATTGTTTTGAACAAGGTCTTCCTAAAAAAAGGTTAATCCCATTTGAAATGCAGCACTTTATTTCATTATAATCTCTTATACAATAAGCAATAAAGTAAATTTGCAACCTCTGGAAGTGTTTTTGCTTCTATCATTGAGATAAAAACTATGAGACTCATATTTTACCTGGCTATATTTTTTTTATTCCCCCTTGCTACCCTCGCCGGTGAGGACACTACCAATATCCCGTTGAACAGGCAAGTATTTCATGATAAAATAAAAGACGAGCAAAAACGTGCCGATAAGGTAGATGGCCGCCTTGATGGATTGATAAGAGTTTCACCCAACAATGAAGTGAACCTGCAGGTAACGGATGCGATCATCAGGAAAATAAATGTACTGAGAAATGATATTGAAAGCGATAAACAACTTGCTACGAATAATGATAAGATCAGGTATCTCCGCTATGTGGAGTATCTTTTAAAAGGATTTACAAATGACTGGAGAGCGCACAAAATTGCTCCCGCTCTCGCGCCGCTTCTTGTAGATAACTTTAGTGAAATACTGGCGGCGAATTTAAAAGGCGAAAACATGGCCCCGCTGATACAAAAAGTGCCTTATGACGTGGGTATGATCAACAGTGAGATTTTTAGCGACAACATAGGTTATAAAGAGAGCCAGATTATTTTATTCAGGAAATTTTGTAAGCTCTATCCTGACAAGATCCTTTCAAATTTAGGGCCTTATGTGAATGAGCCTTTTGCCGATACGCTTGTTATAGACGCATTTAATAATAATCCCAGCCAGTTATATTCTTTTGCCCAGTCTGCTAACAGCAGACAAGGTAAACTAATAAGAAAAATCGAAGATCCACGCATTAAAACAGTGGTCCAGCTAAGTACACTAAGCAGGGCTTTGTTTTATTTTCCATTTCTTGATGATTTAATCAGCGGCAAGCAAACCATTGAGAATATATCAAAATATGCAGGCGCTAACGATAAGAAATATGATAGTGTAGGTTATTACAAATTGCTTGTAAATACTGAAGTGCAATATTATGGCAGGCTTGTAAGAAGCGATACACCTGTTGCCATGCTAGGCCCGAATGGCCTGGTAGATATGTTGCAAACAAAAGCGATACAACATTTTATTAACCCGATAAATAACCTGCACGAGAATCCCAATCCTGCAATACGCTTCCGGGCAATTGAGCCTTTGAATGCAGTTGATCTTTACTATATGATCGTGTTTGGGGAAAATGACATTTATACTTCCAGCTATAAATATGCCTTTGATCGCATGATTCAAAAGATGGGCGCCGTTCCCCGTGCAGATTCATTATTAATGGCAGTAAATTTTGACCATTTTAAAAAGTTTATTAAGATGGCTGCCGGCTATAACAAGCTCGATGTATTCTTAAAAACAATGCCTGAAAATTCTGAAAAATTAATGCAGGCTTTTGTAGCAAACCTTGAAAAAACAGGTACGCTTGAAGATGCCGTTGATGTCGCGGATTCTTATGGGAGCATTACCAATCCCCAGCTTCAAAAATCCATGCTTGAGAATGTAAAAAATAACGAGCAAAGATGTATCAAAGAAAATAGTGATCATGGCCGCAGAATTTATAATCTTTTAAAAATGATTTTTCTTTCCGCTGATGATAAGAATGGTGTTGACCTTTCAAAAGAAATAGGAATTCCACCTGTTTATACTGTGAGCTACAATTATCTCGCGGATGATACAGGCCGCATCATTGAACAGGTATTTTTTTATGGTGACAAAGACGGTAAAGAATCTTTCAACAGTTATCTTACTTCTTTCCCCAGGAATGAATGGCAGATCACCCAAAAAAATGAATGGATAGAAATAAAGTCCCTGAAAGGAAAACCAATATGGATCTATGCTAACAGGCCCCTGGATAATGAAACCGATAAAGACGCTAATGCGCAAAAAGACCTTATAAATTATTTGGATGGTATTGGCATAAAGCCTACAATAGTTATTCACCGCGGGCATAGTTATCACCTTCCTTACACAATTCAGCAGTTGCCGGAAAATGCGAAAATCATTATGCTGGGTTCTTGTGGCGGGTATAAAAATCTGAAGCAAATATTGACATATGCCCCCGAGGCGCATATTATATCTACCAAGCAAACAGGTGCCAGGGACGTGAATAAACCGATCATTGAAGCCCTTGACAATGTACTAAGAAGTGGCAATAATATAGACTGGCGTGAAATGTGGAGTGGCCTGGAAAATACCTTCAGCAGAGCTCCAAAAGAATTAAGGGAAACTTTTGAAGATTATATTCCACCTCAAAAAAACCTGGGCGCATTGTTTATTAAAGCATATAGCAGAAGTGGTGAGGTGGTGGAATAATTCCCAAACCGTAAGCAACGACTTAACTTCTATTCAATCCGCACTTATTTACTATTTCCGTGTTACGATTATTCTTATACCCATGTCCCCTTCAGTGAAAGCATTGAGGTAGTGCTTAAAGAAATTAGCTCTGAAGTTTTTTCCATTAATTTTGCCCGATGCCCGAAAAGAAGATACGCAAGAAATTGCTGGACTTTGGCTTACTGCGTAAAGTTTTTGCATTTGCTGCGCCTTATAAAAAGAAGTTTTATATTTCTATATTCCTCTCCATTGCCCTGGCAATACTATCGCCGCTGCGCCCCTATCTTATTCAATACACTGTAAATACTTTTATAAAAGACAGGGATACTTACTGGCTTATTCTTATTACCATTATCCAAATAGGGATGCTGGTGTTTGAAACGGCCTTACGTTTTTATTTTGGATTTTTAACTTCATGGCTGGGACAAACCGTGGTGAAAGATCTTCGGGTTACAGTTTATAAAAAAATACTTAACTACAATCTCACGCAATTTGATAAGACGCCCATTGGTACCCTGACTACCCGTACCATCAACGATATTGAATCGGTAAATGATATTTTTTCCGATGGGCTTATTCCAATAATTTCTGATCTTTTGTCAATAGTATCCATTTTACTTTTTATGTTTTTTGTTGACTGGCGTTTGTCATTAATAAGCCTTGCGCCATTTCCGATTCTTATCATCGCTACTTATTTTTTCAAAGAAACTGTAAATAAATCTTTTATAAAAGTGCGCAACGCCGTAGCGGCGCTTAATGCGTTTGTACAGGAGCACATCACCGGAATGAGCGTGGTACAGGCTTTCGCGGTAGAAGATAAAGAATTCAAAAAATTTAAGGAAATTAATAATCAACATCGTAATGCTAATATAAAAGCAATCCTGGCTTATTCGGTTTTCTTTCCCGTAGTTGAAATTGTATTGGCATTTTCTACGGGACTGCTGGTGTGGTGGGGCGCTAACAATTCATTCAATGCCGGTGTGATCATTGCGTTTATCATGTATCTCAATTTGCTGTTCAGGCCATTGAGGGTTATTGCAGATAAATTCAATGTTTTGCAAATGGGCATGGTGGCAAGTGAGAGAGTATTTAAAGTTTTGGAAAATACTGATGTTACGCCGGAGACACACGATGGTATCACTCATGGGCATGTGAATGGAAAAGTTGAGTTTAAGAATGTATGGTTTGCGTATAATGAAGAGGAATATGTTTTAAAAAATATTTCTTTTGAAATAGAACCCGGCGAAACGCTTGCGATTGTGGGCCATACAGGAAGCGGAAAGACTTCAATTATAAGTTTGCTTAACCGGCTATATCATATAAATAAGGGTGAAATCAAAATTGATGATACAAATATTGAAGCTTATGATGTTTCATTTTTAAGAAGCAGGATCGCTGTTGTGCTGCAGGATGTTTTTTTATTCAGCGGGTCAGTTTTTGATAACGTTACGCTTCGAAACAAAGCGCTAAAAAAAGAGCAGGTAATAGATGCGGCAAAGATCATTGGTGTTCATGACTTCATCATGCAATTGCCCGGAGGTTACGATTTCAATGTAATGGAACGCGGCGCCACACTTTCTCTCGGGCAACGCCAATTGCTATCTTTTATCAGGGCGATATTATACAATCCTTCCATACTCATTCTCGATGAAGCCACATCTTCAATAGATAGTGAAAGTGAAATATTAATCCAGCATGCGATTGACACATTAATTGAAGGAAGAACATCTATTGTAATTGCGCATCGCCTTTCCACTATTCGCAAAGCAAATAAAATAATTGTACTCCATCAGGGCGAGATAATAGAAATGGGTACACACAATCAATTGCTTCAGCAGAAAGGCCATTATTATAAATTGCACAAAATGCAATTTGAAGAACAGGAACCTCTAACTCATAAAGGGGAAAGTGCAACGTACTCATAATTTTCTTATGATGTTTGTCTACCGGGCAAATTTTACTTGTAACTTTTGTAATTCTGATTCTGTTAAACAGTCTTTATATAGTTCGTTTACTTGCCAAAGTCCGCTTGCTTTTATTTTGTCTTTTGTTGAATGATTGCCCAACCATTTTTCGGACGACTTTATATCCAATGCTTTTGCTAACGTTGAAACTATTTTACTCTCCCAAAAAAGTCGGTCATCTTTTGTGTCAATTTCAAATACACAAAATGAAAGATTAGTCTGAACGTAATTGCTAATCTTGCTTTCAATTTGCTTTTCAAAAGTTAGGTCAAGGAGTTTCAGATTTTTTGCTTTGTCAATTCGTGAAGTTGTGTCAAGCTCCCAAAGGTTTAAGTAAGCATTGTTTTCTTTGTTTAGAAAACAGCGTCCAATATTTTTTCTAAAAATGCTTCTATTTTTGTTTTCCTTTACAAAATGTTGGTTAAGCCTGGGACGTAATTGATTTTGTCCTGTATGTGTTCCAACCCTTACTATTCTGTCAAAGTCTTTATATTTTTCACCACTTTCAAAAATAATATAAATGCCATTCTGTGGAATTTCATTAATGAATTCTTCGAATGGAAAAGAAAATCTTTTCTGTTTATTAAAAAGTTGATGCAATTCTAAAACAAGATTTTTCATTGTCAATTTTCATTAAGAAATTTTACTCTTTCACCTTGCCTTAGTCCTTTTAATGGGTTTTTAAAATGCCGAATACTGTTTATAATCGGTTTGATATATTCCTGGCCTGCTAAAATTACAAATTCGTCACTCTGTAAATCTGTTTGTTCAGAAAGTTGTTTCACTACTTTTTGGCCCCAATTTATTTTTTCTTCGGCAGTCAATATTTGAAGCCCTGGTTTTCTTTTTGTCTTAGGAACATTGCTTAAGGTTACATTATATGGTTCAATTTCTTTGTCAATATCAAGTAGATGATGAAGCGCTGAAAGAATAAAGATTTTGTCAGGATTTTGTCTATTAGCAAATGCCAAACTGCTTTTAAAAAGTTGGCTGATGTATAGATCTTTTGCCTTTGTTTTTTTGTCACCTTTTTTAGAAACACAAGCTATTAATATTATTTTCTTTGTCATAGAAGAGAATCTGTTTATAGCAATTTCTCATTGCTGTTAGCTCATTGCTGACTGCCCATCGCTTGTAGCTCTCTCCGGCCGCATTTGTGGGAAAAATAGTACATCCTGTATAGACGATTGATTCGTAAGTAACATACATATCCTGTCAATACCAAATCCAATGCCGCTGGTGGGTGGCATTCCATATTCAAGCGCCCGCAGAAAATCATGATCTATAAACATAGCTTCATCGTCGCCACGCTCCATAAGTTTCGCCTGTTCCTCAAAACGCTCCCTCTGCTCCAGCGGATCATTTAATTCAGTATATGCATTGGCGATTTCTTTGCCGTTTACGATCAGCTCAAAACGCTCAACCAGGCCCGGTTTGCTGCGATGCTTTTTTGTAAGTGGGCTCATCTCTACCGGGTAATCAATTATGAAAGTCGGCTGAATAAAATGACGTTCACATTTTTCAGAAAATATTTCATCAATCAATTTTCCTTTACCCATCGTCTTATCAGCGTGTATGCTTAACTGTTTGCAAACCTCTCTCAGGCCTTCTTCATCTTTCCCCGTTATATCAAAGCCTGTGTGTTCTTTGATCGCTTCATACATCGTTATTCTTTTGTAGGGCGCCTTAAAATCTATCTCCTTGTCCCCGGATGAAACTAATGTTTTTCCATTTACAGCAATAGCGGTTTTCTCAAGCATTTGCTCCGTTGTTTCCATCATCCACAAATAATCTTTGTAGGCCACATAAAATTCAAGCACCGTAAACTCCGGATTATGGGTACGGTCCATGCCTTCGTTTCTAAAATTCCGGCTGAATTCATAGACCCATTCAAAGCCGCCAACGATCAACCTTTTCAAAAAAAGTTCATTCGCGATGCGAAGATAAAACGGCACATCCAGCGCATTGTGATGTGTTATGAAAGGCTTTGCCGCGGCCCCACCGGGAATGTTCTGGAGCACGGGAGTATCTACTTCAAGAGCGCCGTGGCCATTCAGAAAATCACGCATGGCATTTATCATCTTTGTGCGTTTTACAAACGTTTCTTTCACATGCGGGTTTACAATAAGATCAGCATAACGCTGGCGATAGCGAAACTCCGCATCTGTTACTTCATCAAAGGTTTCCCCATCCTTTTCTTTTACAATCGGTAAAGGCCGCAGTGATTTAGACAGCATGCTTAATGAAGAAACATGAATGGAAATTTCACCTGTCTTGGTAGTAAATACATATCCTTTTACACCGATAATATCACCAATATCCACGAGCCTTTTCCAGACAACATCATACAGCGTTTTGTCTTCACCGTTAGCAATATCATCTTTCCTTACATAAATTTGAATTTTCCCCGCGCCATCCTGTAACACCGCAAACGATGCCTTACCCATGTCCCGAATGCTTAATATTCTTCCGGCAAGACATACGTTAGCAAAGTCGCTTTTATTTTCATCCTCTTTGTAATTATTTTTAATATACGCCGACGTGGAATTAACGGGGTATAAGGCCGCAGGATAAGCGTCAATGCCAAGGTTAGTCAATTCTTTTAATTTGTCTCTCCTTATAATTTCCTGTTCGGATAGATGTTGGGTATTCATAATTGTAAATAAAAAAGTTTGCCAAAAAATGACAAACAAATATGATTTTTTGCAAAGGTAAGTTTTGAAGTGGAGATCCGCAAAGCGACAATTCCTCTTATTTTATTGGATCACCGTATTCGCATTAAAAAACTGCTTAGCTGCAGCAACTCCATTATCATGAAGAATCTTTTTTTCTTCCTGGGAAATTTTTCTTACTCTCCCTGAGAATTCGCCGTAACTAATGTATATAGTCCGCCCCTTTTCATTTGCCAGATCTTCATTGCTCCGGTTTAACTTTTCCATCATAAGATTCATTACTGCGCTGGTATATTGTTTCATATTTTTAATCTGGTAAGGAGCAATCGTTGTTTTATTTTCTTCAAATTCCTGAACTTGCTTTTCTCTTTCAAGTTTTAAGCCGAGCGTTTCATAATTATATTTTACATTATTACTTGTAAGTGAATTATTTCCTTCAATACAAGTATCAAACATATTTATTGGGAAATTACACAGCATACCTCCGTCAACATAAAGATCATAATTTGATGCAGATTTTTTTAGCTGTATTTCGTTACCTGTACTGTCGATTGCAACGGGCTTGAAATAAAATGGGATGCAGCCACTTATATGGACTGCTGTTTTTAACTTCATTTGCGGCCATGTTTTCCAGGAAAAGATTTCCAGCTGCTGACGCGAAATATTTGTACCTGTGCAATAAAAATCTTTAAATATATTATTCTGCAAATGTTTTTGATGCAGGTCTGCAAAAGTAGTATTGGCGTCACCCATTTTCTTTTCAATTAAATGACCAAGCCATTTTTCTAAATTATCACCTTTAAAAAGGCCATACTCTTTCCTAATTCTTTTTATTTTTCCGAAAATATCTTTCCCATCATTAAATTGTTGAATTTTTAAATCCTGAAAAATGGAATCAATCTCACCGGAATTATATCCTAATGAAATCATTAATCCTGTTACTGCGCCAGCAGAAGAGCCTGCCACTCTTTCGATATGCTGTAAAATATTTTTTTGCTCAAGCACTTCAATTGCGCCTGCATAGGCAAGTCCACGAACACCGCCTCCTTCAAGCGCAAGATTTTTATATTTGTAGTTAGATTGAGAAAAAAGAGTTGCAGGCAACAGAAATAAAAAGAGAAAATATGTTTTCATAATAAAAAGAGAAAGATACAAATGGTATGGCAGGCAGTATTACTAGAAAACGTTAAAAGATTTATTCCCAGATATTTTGTATCAATACTTCTATTTTGCAATTATTGTCAAGAGAAAACGTAAAAGGAATTTCGGATGGATTTTTTTGAAGAACATATTTGGAGTGCTGGAGAGAATAGATTTCTACAAATTCTTTTTCAGAATCAACGATTAAATAATATTGAATTCCAAAATTTTCATACAATGAAAATTTTGTATGCCTGTCTTTTAATGCTGTGGAATCAGATAATATTTCTACAATTAATGATGGTGGAAAATCAAGAAAATTTTTCTTTGTGGGCTTACAAACGATTGAGCAGTCAGGTTGGACAATAGTATCTTCTTGAATCTTAATATCAATAAAATCATAGACTTTACAATTTTTGCATTTAGAGTTTTTTATTGCAACTCTTAATTCAGAAATAATATTTGCAACAACCCACTGATGTTTCATATTTGGTGCCGGGCTCATTGCAAAAGGAATTCCATCAATAAGCTCCCATCTTCCTTCCCAATGGCAATAATCCTTATAAGTATAATATGGTAAAATCTTTACTGCGTTCATGATTATAAAGATATTATTTTTTATACTAAAGCCAATAACACCTGCCATGCCTCATTCACTTTTCCTTCATTTAGTAAACCGGCTGCATACAAATGCAATTCTTTTTCCATTTCTTCAGGATCTAATGAATAATATTGGAAGATATTTTTGAGTGTTTCATCTTCAAATGCAGGATTAACAAAAGGCATTTCATTTATACCGGCAAGTTGGCCAAGGTGATTCCCTGTCAGGATATTACTGTTTTTAACAGAAGCAGGAAGGCAGTCAATCCCGATTCCTAATTCAGTACTCGGTTTTTTTACTTCGAAAATATTACCGGCATTTACCCTCCCATACCAGTTGCCTCCAAGGCGGGCGGCAAGATCAAGTTTGCGTTGATCAATTTTGCCGCCTTCATCAAGAATATTTTCATGAATGTGCATCATAACAATTTCGGCAATGATAAGATTTCCGGCTCCGTTTTTTTCCCCTAAAGTTTTCACTTCAACTACCCGGCACTCCATTTGCACCGGGCTTTCCTTTACCCTCGGAGGTTTTATAAGTTGCGAAGTTTCTTTTGTAAAACCAGCTTTTGTAAATTCATCAGTTCCTTTAGGATATTCACAACTGCTAAGGCTTACCTGCTGCACCATATTATAGGTTACGATATTCACCGCCACTTCAGGAACCTCAAGTATATTTTGTAAAGTATGTTTTGTAGTATTATCCCTGACTCTCCTGGCGGGAGAAAAAATAATAACCGGGGGATTTGTGCTAAACAAATTAAAAAAACTAAAAGGGCTAAGATTCACTTTGCCTTCTGCGTTTATAGTGCTGGCAAAACAAATGGGGCGCGGGGCTATGGCATGATGTAAAAAATTTGATACTTCAGAAGTTTTAAGATCTTTTAAAAGAAGTGTCTTATACATAATCAGAGATTCTTTTTCAATGCAAGAATTGAGAAATCATTTTCATCTTTTATAATGGTGTTTTTTAATTTACCCAGGCATTCAATCTCCATTTCTACTTCATCACCTTCCTGCAGCCATTGTTCTTTATAATCTGGATTATTTAGTTTTCCAGTGCCATTAAGTTCAAGAAAACATCCCGTGCCTACTGTGCCGCTGCCGATTACATCACCGGGATATAACTGCACACCGTAACTACAGCGTTCAATGATCTCTGCAAATGTCCAGTCCATATCTCCAAGATTTCCTTCACTTACCAATGTGCCATTCACCCGGCATTTCATTCCCAGGTTATAAGCATTGCCCGTGTGATTTTCTTTCGCGTCAATTCTGTATTCCTCGAGTTCATCCGGCGTTACAAGCATAGGGCCAATCACCGTAGAAAAATCTTTTCCTTTTGCGGGGCCAAGATTTAGTTTCATTTCTTCCAATTGCAAACCGCGTGCGCTCATATCATTCATGATCATATAGCCGCCTATGTATTCATCAGCTTCTTCTGCTTTAATATTTTTACCCGGCTTACAAATAACAATAGAAGCTTCCAATTCAAAATCAAGTTTGTAAAAATGATCCGGCATACAAATAATTTCACCAGGACCTTGTATGCTGTTATGATTTGTAAAATAAAAAATAGGGAACTGGTCAAATTCCGGTATCATTTCCGCTTTTCTGTTGCGCCTGGCGGAAGCGACATGCTGCCTGAAAGCATACGCATCTCTGCAACTTGTAGGATGCGGAACAGGCGCAAGAATTTGCACACCATCTATTGAAATGCCTGTAAATTTTTTATGGCCTTCAACAAGTCCGCGGTTTATTGAGTGAGCCAATGGAAAAGTATCTTCCCAGAAATTTAAAAACATCGTCATAGTCACAGGCAGCTCGGGGTGTAGCCTGTCGCTATCATATAACATTCCATCAACAAGAAAAGCAAGTTGTGCATGATCTTCTTTTAAGTAAGAAACTAATTTCATCAATAATAATTTTCAGTGAAACCGCAAGTTAAATTTATTTTGCAGAAGCACTATTAGCCGCATGAAATACTGATTAGCTATGGAATATTTTTTGAACGGCAGGAAGTTTTTGAGATTTGTTTTAATTTTGAATGAGAAAATATGATTATGCAGTTTGAAAAGATTCATAATAAAGGACAGGCACAGATCTTTAGAAACCAGTACCTGGAGTATCTTACTAAAACCCACCCACTGGTAATTTGGGGGCTGTATTTGCCAGTGATAATTTACCTGCCATACCTCGCAATTACGCGATTTGATTTTTCAATTTTGCAAACTGTATTAATCTTTTTAGGAGGCATTTTTTTCTGGACTTTTTTCGAATATTTAATGCATCGTTTTATTTTTCATTGGGTGAGCGATAGCCCCAGGGCGCAAAAAATTGTTTATGTAATGCATGGCAACCACCATGAGTTTCCCAGGGATCGCGAGAGATTGTTTATGCCCCCTGTCCCAAGCCTGATAATCTCTTCAGTATTATTTTTACTATTTTATTTTATTATCAGGGAAAACGTTTTCATTTTTTTGCCCGGCTTTTTACTCGGGTACCTTATTTATGGAAGTATGCATTATGCTATCCACGCATGGCGCCCGCCATTTAAATGGATGAAACCTATCTGGCGCAATCATCATTTGCATCATTATAAAAGTGATGCCCACGGATTTGGTGTGAGCTCACATTTTTGGGATAAAATTTTCAAAACAAATTTTGATTTGAAGAAAGAAAAAGAGGATGAGCAGGCTGTTAGTAAACTTATGTATTAGTCATTTTAAAGTTTACTACTAAAGTTGTTTCCACAGTTATAAAGCCTTTACCACCTATCTTCGGAAGGCGGATCAATACCAGGTGAGGCTGCCTTCATCGCTGCGATTTTTTGTAGTTGTCTTTTTATAATCATGTCTGCAATTACTGATGCGGAATCAAAACCTTCTTGCTGTTTTAATGTTTCTTTCAATTTATTTTCATCAATGTCTATACGATAAAGTAATTGTACCAAAGAAGAAAAATTGTTATTGATAAGTTCGTTGATCAGTATTATCAGGCGGCCTTTAATTGAATCATTATTTTCCTGGTTAATATCATTAGTCAAATCAAAAATTTTATTGACCGTTAATATTTCATTTGAAAGTTCCATTGCTCAATATTTTTCCAATATACCTAATCCGAATAAAGCAAAATCATACTTGACCGGATCGTCTTTGTCAAATTTTTTTAACTCATTAGTAAGATCAAGGGCTGTCTCCCAATCAACCTGTTTTCTTTTAAGTAACCCGAAATTCCTGGCCACTCTTGCCACATGCAGGTCCACGGGGCAAACCAAATCAGCCGGTGATATTTTTTTCCAAATTCCAAAATCAACTCCCTTCCCATCATTACGCACCATCCAGCGCAGGTACATATTCAATCTTTTGCAACTGGAATTTTTACCAGGTGTTGCAATGTGTTTTTTTGTTCTTGAAGGCACATGTTCCAATGAAAAAAAATATGAATAGAAATAATTTAATGCCGCTTCTGTTTTATTAATCCCGGTAAGTGTGTGTTTATTAAAAAATGCATTTTCAAGACTTTTGTTTTTTGAAAAATGAAATTTAAAAAAGGAAATAAAATATAGCAGATCCGTATCGTTAAATGTACGGTGGCAAAATCCCATTAATTTTTTAAGATCATCATCCTTATGGTTGATACAAAAATCATAAGGCGCATTGTCCATCAATTGCAATAGCTCTTTGCATTTATTAATAATTGTTTTCCTGATGCCCCATGCAAATATTGCTGCGAAAAAACCTGCAATTTCAATATCCTGTTTTTTTGAAAATAAATGTGGAATGCAAACAGGATCGTCTTTAATAAAAGAAGGATTATTGAACTGAAGTACTTTTTTATCAAGAAAAGGTTTCAAATCAATTTCAATATTTTTTTTTGCCATCCGGAAAGTTTGTGAAAATGATGAAGCAGTGATAAAACTATTTCTCACAATGTTTTCAATCGCTTTCTTATAAAAGCATTGCTTCTTTTAGCATGTATAAGCCCGATAAGAAAAATAGAATTTTCAGAAATAGTATAAAATATTTTATAGGGAAATTTTCTTATTAGAATTCTCCTGACGCCCGGAATTATAATTTGATATGCATTTGGATTCGCTAAGACTCTTTCCTTTGCTTCTTCAAAATGAATAAAGAAATCCCAGCCTAGTCCTGATCTTTCGCTTTCGTACCATGTAATAGCTTCTTCTAAATCCCACCAGACTATTGGCTTTACAATAATTTTAAAAGCCATATCGTTCTTGTATTTTTCTCTTTAATTCTTCCCAACTCATTCCATCAGAAGGATTTTGATTATGCAGTTGTAAACGTTCTTTTGCAAATGCTATTTCTTCATTTGTTACAGGTAACAATTCATCATCAATCCTGTCCCATAAAGCTTCTACTAATTCAAGCTTTTCATCAACGGATAAGTTTAAAAGCTCTTCCCTATCGTATGCCATTATTTTGTTTTTTACAATTTACAAAAAATATAGAAAACATAAAGTCACATTACCCGATTGCCATATTCAAATCATCAATCAAATCATCAGCATCTTCAATGCCTACGCTTAATCTTATTAATGAATTTACCAGGCCGGTTTTTAATCTTTCTTCAAGCGGTATGCTTGCGTGCGTCATGCTTGCAGGATGGCCTATAAGGCTTTCCACGCCGCCAAGGCTTTCCGCCAGTGAAAAAAGTTTAGTAGATGAAAGGACCTTATTGGCGGCATCAATGCTGTCATCTTTGAGTGTGAAGCTCATCATTCCGCCGAAGCCACGCATTTGCTTTTTAGCGATATCATGGTTGGGATGATCTTCAAAACCACACCACAATACTTTATCAACCTTTGGATTTTTTTTCAGCCATCTTGCAATTTTTTCACCATTCTCACAATGGCGCTGCATTCTTACATGCAATGTTTTTAATCCCCGTAAAACAAGGAAACAATCCTGTGGGCCTGGAATTGCTCCTGTGCTGTTTTGTATAAAACTAAGTTTTTCATTTAGGGTTTGGTCGTTCATGATTACGCATCCATGAACAACATCGCTGTGGCCGCCCAAATATTTTGTGGCTGAATGTAAAACGATATCTGCACCAAAATTCAACGGGTTTTGCAAATAAGGAGATGCAAATGTATTATCAACGCACACGAGAATTTGATGCTCTTTCGCGATTGCCGCCACTGCTTCAATATCCGTAATATTCATCATGGGATTGGTAGGAGTTTCTGTCCAAATGAGCCTCGTATTTTTATTAATATACTTTTTAATTTCGGCTGCATCCTGCATATTTATGAAGTGGAACTTCAATCCATATTTTTCAAAAATTTTAGTGAACATTCTGTAGGTGCCGCCATACATATCCTTTGCTGCGATTACCTCATCGCCTGGATTTAAAAGTTTAATAACGGCATCAGTTGCCGCCGAGCCGCTGGCAAAGCACAAACCGTATTTTCCATTTTCGATAGCTGCCAATGCATTTTGTAATGCATGTCTTGTAGGGTTTTGCGTTCTTGCATATTCATATCCCTTGTGGTTTCCCGGGCTTTCCTGCACATAGGTGGAGGTTTGATAAATTGGAGTCATGATGGCACCTGTGGAAGGATCAGGTTGTACCCCGGCATGAATTAGTTTAGTTGCGAGTTTCAATGAATTAAAATTTGGAATTAAAAATTAAGGATTGATTATTATTTTTTATTTATTACTTATTACTCATTGGATATTTGTTTATTGACTATTGACATAGCAAACCAATAAACTAATAACCGATAAACTATTTCTAAAATTCAATGGGCAAAGAAACTTTTACATCATCCCAAAACATATCCATATCCGCACCTTTCGTGGTTTTATCAAATACGATTGTCATTGCTTCGGTTGATGGATATTTAGTTACAGGTAAGTTTACACGTAAAACATCTTTCGATGCCTCATATCTAAAGCTTCCCCAGATATCTGTTTCTTTATTAATAATAAATATCCATTTATCAGAGTAAGGAATTGCATATAATGTGTATCGTCCTTTCTTTATTTTTTTACCATTTATTTTTATATCTCTAAAAAATTCTATTTCCGTTGCTTCATTTGCGCCAAGCCTCCATACAGTTCCATACTCCTGCAACTCACCAAATACTTTACGTCCGTTAAGTTGCGGCCTCCCATAAATAACACGCATAATAAGTGGTTCAGTGGCTTTATCTTGTATTTTAAGTATCGGGTAATTAGCAGGGTAATAGCTCATGTCCATTGGAGATTTATCAAGCGGGGGCAGTTGTGATGGAGTCATTTGCGCTGAAGCGAACATCGCGACAAATAGCAGGAAAAATGCAAATAAGTTTTTCATAATTTTCATAATTTACAAATATAGATGGATTTAACCGGCCATATAGTTGCTTAACTTATTAAGGGCAAATTTTTTAACTTCCGGAAAAAATTCTTCATAGCAACTTCTCAATTCATCATAATGCTGATTGAATAATTCAAATGCGATAGCAGATTCATTAAGATAGGCAGCCCTATACGCAAGACCGCCAAAACTTTTTCTTATGCCTTCTCTTAACCGGTAGTTGTACAACCAATTTTGCAGTTTCATATAAGGAAACATTAACTGAAAACGGGATGGGAATAAATCAAAGTCTTTTTCAAGAGAATGATAGACCTGCATTGAAAATTCTTCAAGGCCGCCAAAGGAGGTATATTGGCTGGAATCGCATGCAAGAAAATGATCGTAAACTACGTCAACAAACGCACCCGAATATAAGCGATAGTTGGGTTGGAAAATTTTTTTGGCCCTGGCAGTTACAGGATGAAAGTCAGTAAAAGTATCAATCTCTCTGTGAAGTTGAATTCCCTTTTGAATTCCCGTGGGATAATTGAATTTCGCTTTTCCTTTTACAAAATCACTTATTATGTTGCCGGTAAGTATCGCCGGGTTATTAAATGAAAGGTAGGCATGAGCTAAATAGTTCATGCGCAAAAATAATATCAATTAGCTGCAATCATTTTTGTCAATTAAAATAATGTATTTATTGGCATATAATTTTCTGTACTAAAAATATTGATCATTAAATTATTTTTTATGGCAAATACAAAAAAAATATCGCAGCCTTCCCAGGGAAGTGAGGATTTGGGAACGGAAACCAGGGACAAGCGAAACACGGGAACACCTTCAGCGGGAACAGATACACAGCTTCACCTGGCTGCAAAAAGCGGTCACAAGAATAAAAATAAGAGTACTAATGATGATGAAAAGGTTGTGAGAAACTCTAAAGGACAGGGAAAGTTTTTGAAACCAGATGAAACCGATGAATAACATAGTTTCTTATCTCTAAACCAGGCAGGCTACTTTAAGCCTGCTTTTTTTATGAGCAATTTAGTTGTAGAATTATTTCCTCAATTTGGAGCGTTGTTATTTATTTCTTGCAAGCGATGATGCAAGTTACATGTCGGGGCAAGTGCTTCATCCCAACGGGGGAGAAATTATTAACGGATAAAAAAAATTAAATGAATATCACTTCAAATGAAGTTCCGAAAGTTTCAAAAAGCAAATTAAAAAGTATTGTAAAAGACGAGGAAAAAACCGCAAGGGCTGCTAATCTTGTATATGTTACTGATAAGGAACCGGGCATTGAAAGAAAAAAAAATGGTGACAAATTTGAATACTATTATAAAGAAGAAAAAATAAAAGATGATGAAGAGCTTCTTCGCATCAGGCATCTCGTTCTTCCGCCCGCATGGACAAAAGTTTGGATATGCAAAAAAGAAAACGGCCATCTCCAGGCAACGGGGTATGATGTTAAAAACAGGAAGCAATATAAATATCATCACCATTGGAACTCGCTTCGCAACCACACAAAATATTACAGGCTTATTGATTTTGCAAAAGTGCTTCCATCAATGAGGCAGCAGCTCGAAAAGGATTTGCTGCTTGAGGAGTTGCCTCTTAAAAAAGTTCTCGCCGCGGTGGTGTCGTTAATGGAACGAACCAGCATAAGAGTAGGCAATAGTTATTATGAAAAAGAATATGGATCATTTGGGCTTACAACTTTAAAAGACAAGCATGTAAAATTTAATGGCAGCTCTGTTCATTTTGCTTTTGTAGGAAAGAAGGGAGTTCCGCATGAAATAACTTTAAAAAATAAAAAACTTGCGGGGATCATAAAAAAATGCAGGGATGTGCCGGGCAAAGAGCTCTTTCAATTTTATGATGAAGAAGATAACAGGCATTCTATAGATTCGGGACTGGTAAATAATTATATCAGGGAGATAAGTGGTGGCGATTTTACTGCAAAAGATTTCAGGACGTGGGCTGGCACAGTGCAGGCTTTTCTGGCATTGAAATCTATTGGGTGCTGCAATACGCAAGCTGAAACAAAAAGAAGAATTGTTGAAGCGTTGAATATCGTTTCAGAGCAGTTGGGAAATACAAGAACAGTTTGTAAAAATTATTATGTGCATCCACTAATCCTATCTCTTTACGAAAGTAAAAAGCTGGAAAAGTATATTGCTGAAATAGATAAGATGGAAAAGAACGGTAAAAAACATGATCTTACTCCCGAAGAAAAAGTTGTTACGAAAATTTTGGAATCGAATTAATCAAAGAATTCAGTATCTTGAAAGCCTATGTTTTCAATACAAAAAAAAGAAGAGAACGGTTTTGAGAAAATTATTCTTAAAGATGAGATTTCTAAAACTTTTGCCGAAATAATTCCTTCATACGGTGCCATTCTTAATGCATTTGTTGCCCAAAACAAAGGGGAAGAAATAAATGTAATTGAAAGCTACAAGGATGTAGGAGATTTCAATAAAAATCATCTTAAAAGTTTTTTGGGTAGTAAACTTTCTCCTTTTGTATGCCGGCTCAACGAAGGCAAATATCATTTTGCTGAGAATGATTACAAGATTGAAAAATTTTATCTGGGCAATAGTGCGCTGCATGGACTGCTTAGTGATAAGGAGTTTGTAGTGACTGAAAAAAGTGAAAACGAATCACATGCTTCTGTAACTATGAAATATGAATACAGGAAGGAGGACAAAGGATATCCATTCAATTATGATTGTGTTATAACGTGGCAGCTAGAAAAAGATAACAGGCTTTCAGTTGCCACAGAATGTATAAATAAAGATGAAGGACTGATTCCCATGCAGGATGGATGGCATCCTTATTTTACTTTGGGAGATTCCGTTGATGAGCTGCAACTGGAATTTCAATCCGAAGAAATGGTTGAATTTAATGAAGAATTAATTCCAACAAAAAAATTAATTCATTATCATGATTTCAATTCATTAAAAAAGATTGGAACAACTTTTCTTGATAATTGTTTTACATTAAACATGGGTGAATGCCAGCCTTTGTGTGTTTTAAGAAATCATGAGAAAGGCGTTGAGGTTGAAATACATCCCGGGCCGTCTTATCCCTATTTACAAATTTATATACCACCCCACCGAAAGAGTATTGCGATAGAAAATATCAGCGGAGCGCCCGATGCATTCAATAATGGCATGGGTGTTATAACTCTTGAGCCAGGACAATCCGCGGTTTTTAAAACTGCGTATAAGATTACAATTCTGAATCTTTAAGTGGTAGGTGTCTGGTCAATTAAGGTGGCCTGAAGCCTATGTCAGACCTTCACATAAATTTTCCTTTTATCCATCCACCAAACAATCAGCCAGTAAAATGTGATCATGCATAGCGCATAGAATAACGAACCGTTATTTAAGTTAGAAGGAAACAGCGGCTTGCAAATATGTTCGTAAAACCATCCGAACGGTGAAGTATAAATTTGCTTTCCTAAAGCATCAATGCCCGCTGGAATTCTTATTAAGCCCAATGCCCGCGGTAAAAAGCCACTTAATACAAAAATGAACAATGGATTTTTTCCAAAGACATCAAAGAATTTACCGAGCCAGCCTCGTTTGTTTTTCAACTCAATCAAATAAATCATTACCCCAAGAATTACCATTGCAAGGCCGGTGGTATAAACCGTGTAAGAGCTTGTCCATATTTTTTTATTGAGCGGGAAAACCATATCCCATGCGTATCCTGCAAAAAGAAATACTGCTCCTGCAACAAACAATCCGTTCACCATCTCTGGAGTTTTCCCTTTTTTAATAATATAATCCCCGCATAAGTAACCAAAGATTACCTGCACTACAGAGCCAAATAAACTCATGAACCCTTCAGGGTCAAACGCGATAGGTTGCCCATTAAGATGCTCGCCATGATACATGTGGGCTTCACCCAGGATTGCTTTGTCAACATTGGTTCCAAACCAACCCGTTAAGCTAAATGGATCCGCCGGATTGCCCGCAACACATAAAAACCAGTAGCCCAAAAGAATAACGCAGGCAGCAAAAAAAGCACCGCGTATTTTAAAAAAATAAATAATTACTGATGCGAAAAAATATGCTAACGCAATACGTTGCAACACACCCAATATTCTTATACCGGCAGGCTCACCTTCGGCGTTAATATAACTCCACGGCTTAAACGCTAAATGCTCATCATCCCATTTTACAAAAGGCAGCCAATTGAGCAATAAGCCAATTAAAAAAATAAGAAGCGTTCTTTTTATAATTTTTTTCCAGAATACCTGCGTGCCGGCAACTTCAAGACGTGGCATCACAAAAGCCAGGGCATTGCCAACTGCAAAAAGGAAAAATGGGAAAACTATATCAGTAGGCGTAACGCCGTGCCACGGCGAATGATCGAGTGGAGCATAAAGATGTTCCCAATTCCCGGGATTATTTACCATGATCATAAGGCAAACGGTGGCTCCGCGAAAAACATCAAGCGAATAAAATCTTTCCTTCATTAATTTGGATTGGTTATCAGATGACGAATGTATAAATGTTTGCGGAGGAATATAATTTTTTGAAGAAGGAAAAATATTTGCTGTAATATTTTATTAACGCTTTTTGTCGGAAATCATTTCTTTAAATCGTGCCAGTGAAGCCATGGGGGCAGGGGCTTGTTTCCAATTTAACAATGTCTTGTCGCCGGTTACAATAGTTGATTCGGTAAGCAAGGCTAATAAGAAAAGATAATCATCTTTGGTATCAGGGCTATTTATCGTGAGTGCCAGAGGTTCCACGTAATATCCAAATTGGCGAACAGCATTTAGATATTCATTCACAGGTTTCTTCAGGTATTTTTTAAATTTGTCCCGTCTTAACACGTTGCTTAATTCATCAATTAATGCGCTGGAAATAAAAACTTCAAAGTCTCTCTCCAAAACAAAAATAAAAAGTTCATCAAGCTTGCCTTTTATAATATAACTGACATAAATATTTACATCAATTACAAAATTATTTTGGGTCATGCTTCTTTCTTTCTTTTCGCATTTCCTTTTGTTCGGCTATAATTTCCGCCAAAGTTATTTTGTTGGGTTTAACAGAGCCTTTCAATTTTTCTGCCATTAAGAGGGCTTTTCTCATTCTAACCTGTCTTAACATTACCTGCTTTTCTTTTTCATTAAGCGGTTCCACTTCCATTACGATCTTTGCAAGCGTGGATGGCTCATTCTCGTTTATTAGCCTTAATCCTTCAGCCATAAAAACAATTTTCTCAAATATACTAAACAAACTGTAGGCCCTTTACAAAAATTGATACTATAAGGTTCCTTCCGGATACTATTACCAAACTAAATTTATTAAGGAAATTTTGCCGTGTGATTACACAATTGAAGTAACTATTTTTCTATTAGCATATAACATTTCCTTCGGAACCGAATTGGAAATCGCTTCTTTCAATACATCAACAATTCTTTATTTAATCAATGACGATAGGTCAAGATACTTATTTCCCGTATCGGTACTTTTGGTTGAAAATGCCTTACATGTTTCATTTTTTTCGCAGATAAATTTTTAATTGCAAGCTTTTTTAAAATGGTAATGCCACTATATTCAAGGGCGCTGCAGGAATGCCTACATCAAGATGGTGATTTTTTAATTTTTCAATTATTTGTTGTGGGGTAATAAAACGATTTGCCTGTTCATAGCATGATTTATTTCTGGATAAATTTTTGTAGGCTGTTAATTTCTAAAATGATCATATTATTTACAATGTCATTTCTTTTAAATAATAACCATATCAATCACCTTTAATTTACTATAATGGCTAAAAGTACATCCAAACAACCAGCGGAAACGGATAAAAAAATTGCGAATCTTGCACCTCACATGGAGAATGGTATGGATCAATTTATGACTACCGACCAGGGGCTAAAAATTAATGACGATCAAAATTCATTAAAGGCGGGCGAAAGAGGCGGAACTCTTTTAGAAGATTTTATTCTTCGCGAAAAGATCACCCATTTTGATCACGAGCGGATTCCGGAACGTATTGTGCATGCACGCGGTTCAGCGGCTCATGGATATTTCCAGGTATATGAATCCATGGCGAAATATACCAAAGCAGGATTTCTACAGGACCCTTCAGTGCAAACGCCTGTATTCGTAAGATTCTCTACGGTAGCAGGTTTCAGAGGTTCTGCAGATCTTGCACGTGATGTGCGGGGATTCTCAGTAAAGTTTTATACCGAAGAAGGTAATTATGATTTGGTGGGTAATAATATCCCTGTATTTTTCATCCAGGACGCGATTAAATTTCCTGACCTGATTCATGCAGTGAAACCTGAGCCACACAATGAAATTCCGCAGGCCCAATCTGCACACGATACTTTTTGGGATTTCATTTCGCTTATGCCTGAGTCAATGCATACAGTTATGTGGGCAATGAGCGATCGGGCAATACCAAGGAGCTTAAGAATGATGGAAGGTTTTGGTATCCACACATTTCGTTTTATAAATGCCCAGGGCAAAGGTTGCCTCGTAAAGTTTCATTGGAAGCCATTGCAAGGTGTGCATTCCGTAAGTTGGGATGAAGCATTAAAAATAAATGGTAAAGATCCTGATTTTCATCGCCGGGATTTATATGAAGCGATAGAAAATGGCGCCTATCCTGAGTGGGAGTTTGGTGTGCAGATAGTGCCTGAAAAAGATGAATTCAAATATCCTTTCGACCTGCTTGATCCAACTAAAATAATTCCTGAAGAAGAGGTGCCGGTAATGCGTATTGGTAAAATGACGCTAAACAGAAATCCTGAAAATTTCTTTGCAGAAACAGAGCAGGTTGCATTTCATCCGGGGCATCTTGTACCCGGCATAGATTTTACAAATGATCCACTATTGCAAGGGCGTTTATTTTCTTATACTGATACGCAATTATCAAGATTGGGCAGCCCTAACTTTCACGAGATTCCAATTAACCGTTCTATAAATACGGTGCATAATAATCAACGTGACGGACACATGCGCCAGCAAATTAATAATGGTAAAATTGCCTACCAGCCAAATTCGCTGGGTGGTGGATTTCCGGCGCAGGCAAAGATGTCAGAAGGTGGATTTACTTCTTATGCAGAAAGAATTGATGCAAAAAAAGTAAGGGCAAGAAGCAAAAGTTTTCATGATCATTTTAGCCAGGCAAGATTGTTTTATGTGAGCCAAAGTGTGCCTGAGCAAAACCACATTGTAAACGCATTCAGTTTTGAACTTGGCCATTGTGATACCGAAGCAGTGAGAATGCGTGTAGTAGGATTGCTTACGCAAATTGATGGTGATCTTGCAAAGCGTGTTGCTGATAATCTTGGATTGAAAGTTCCGGCAAAGCCTGAGCAACCAATCAATCAAAGCTATGGTGCTGATACAAAACCCAGGGATGTGCAACCGTTTTTTGTACAGCAAAATGTAGAAACTTCACCGGCTTTAAGTATGGCAAATACAATTAAGAACAGTATCAAAACCAGGATGGTAGCCATTCTTGCCACAACCGGCGCAGATGATTCATTGATGAAAATGAAATCAGCCCTTGAAGCAAAAGGCGCCGTGGCCAAGGTCGTTTCCATGAAATTAGGAACATTTAAGGGTGCAAACGGCGAAGACATTAAAGCCGACCAGGCATTTCTTGGAGCATCTTCAGTGTTGTTCGATGCAGTCTTTGTCCCCGGTGGAGCAGATAGCGTAAATGCTTTAATAAGCAAGCCTGAAGCGATACTATTTATTAATGAAGCCTACAGGCATTGTAAGGCAATTGCAGCAACAGGTGAAGGTGTGGATCTCATAAACTCAACAGATGCGGGTGTAAAAATAAACGCAGAAAATGGTGCCGATAATTCAATGGCAAAACTTGGCATTGTAACCAGCAAAACCTTTGATGCAAAAACAGCATCAGCTTTTATTGATGCGATAGCGCAACACCGTTTTTGGGAAAGAGAAGAAATGAGTAAGACGCCAGCGTAAGAATTGGGAATAAAAAATTAAGAATTGAAAAGGAAAGGCGATCATAACGGTCGCCTTTTTTTAATTCAATAAGCTTTTGCTAAGTTAGTTCCTTCTCCTTCGGAGAAGGGTTGGGATGAGGCCCAACTAAAGACAACCACATTCGGTCGTCTTTTTACATTCAATAATGTTTATGGTAAGTTAGTTCCCTCTCCTTCTTTGGAGAGGGGTTGGGGTGAGGTCTACCCCGGCATCCTCGTAATATATTTTTCCATTTGCTTTACCTGGTCAACAATCTGCGGTGTGGTGGGTTTGCACGCTTTCACCTTTCTGAAATATTCTTTAGCGGCACGAAACTCTCTTTTGTTGATCATGATCGATGATAGCTGTAAATAAGCCGCAGCTTCATTTTCTTTATCAGGAAGTCCGGAGCGTATTGCCTGGCGGATATAATTTTCAGCCTCCTTAATATTCCCTCTCTGCATCGCAAGCATTCCCAATTGCAATTTATTAGCACCTTCTGCTTCTTTCATTGGCATACCAAGGCTAAGGCTTTTTTTCATATGCTTTTCTGCATTTACATAATCCTCATTTACCATGGCGAGATTGCCCTTTAAAGTAAAATATACAGAACGCACCGGCTTTATCAGCAACCCCGGAAACCAAATAGAATCAATTACTTTTTGTGCCCCTGCCATATCTCCCGATTCCATATAGCCTTGTATCAACCGCATTGGGCCAAAAAGAAAGTGCCCGACAACTAATATTAAAGCAATGAGGTATAAAATAAAAGAAGGCCAGAAGCTGGTCTCAAGATTTACAACTATAGCCAACAGCAGGAAGAAAGCGCCCAATAAAAGACGGTATTTAATTATTACATTCAGTATCTTCATAATCTTTCAATTTCAATATAAACGCGGTGAAAATTCCCTTTAAAAAATTTCTTTTTTGAGCAGGCAAAATTAAACCATTACTACTATAATATTTCTTTTTTGTTAGCAGGCAATGCTTTTGTAGTGAGTATATTATTGTAAAAATAAATTTTTAAAAAATGGCTTTTTATGAATATAAAGGGATGAAACCTGTTGTTGATGAATCGTCTTTCGTTCACCCATTGGCCGCGGTAACCGGCAATGTAGTTATCGGCAGAAATGTTTATATAGGGCCGGGCGCCGCTATTCGCGGAGATTTTGGAAAAATAATAATTGAAGATGGTTGTAACGTGCAGGAGAATTGCACCATCCACATGTTCCCAGGTGTAACTGTTTTATTAAAGGAAAATGCGCATATTGGCCATGGCGCGGTTATACATGGAAGTACTATTGGAAGAAATTGTTTAATAGGAATGAATGCAGTTATCATGGACAATGTTCACCTCGGTGATGAATGTATTGTAGGGGCATTAAGTTTTATTAAAGCAGATGAAAAAATTCCTGCACGAAGCGTCGTTGTTGGCAACCCTGCAAAAATTATAAAACAGGTGAGTGATGACATGATTGAATGGAAAACAGAAGGCACTAAAATCTACCAGCAACTTGCTGTCGATATGCAAAACGATTGGAGGCTTTGTGAACCGTTAAGGGAAAATATTGAGCAAAAAGCCAATAGCGATACAAATTATAAAACCTGGAATGAATCAAAAACAAATATATAATCGGTAGGTTACTTTTTCTCCCAAACTATTCGCTTGCCGCTAGCCTCGTTCGCAAAATCCGGCATTTTCCCATCGCCTTTTCCAGTAAAACCGCCATCCGGGTAACCTAAGATATTGCAGGCGCTATCATAAACAATATTGTATTTGTCGCAACATGGCGATACTAAATAATAAACCGTTTGGTCCTTATAAGAATAACGGGCCACAGATTGGGGCGAGCCATTTGGCTCTGCTGCCATGTTTTTGATTATTGCCTGAAGGCACGCCGGCATTGCATTACCAGATGCTGTTTCATTTTGCGAATGCAGTTTTTTATTTGCACTGCAAGACACTATTAATAAAACAGAAAGAACGATCGCTAATATTTTTGCCATAGTTTTTTTGTACCTCTTTGCAAAAATAATTCCTAAAAAAAACTTACCGACCTTTACCCCCGATGGAA
>JBDTMP010000034.1:0-5373 GCA_039934215.1 Ginsengibacter sp. | reverse complement strand
ATGCCAGGTATTGCCGCAGCATACAACCCTTCGCTGTTTGGCATAAGAGGCATTTTTGCATCCCATGCATATTCTTCAGGATGTAAGTTCAATCCGGAATTTATTGCCTTATCCCATTCTATCTCCTGGCCTGAGTAAGTGGCCATTCTTCCAAGAATAGAAGTCATCGTACTTTTAGCTCCACGCTCTGCGTCCCAAAATTTATATTGTCCTTTAGCGATAGCAGCAAAGAGCTCATCATGCTCTGCCTGGTAAGGTTGGTTTTCATTTTTCTTATCAAACTGGTATATAGTTTTTCCTTTCAAATCCGTGATGCGGCCTGCATCAAAAAATATTCTTCCTTTTGTGCCTGCGATGTATTCATCTACTTTACTCATTGTCCCCTTAATATGTCTGCACTGGCTGTTTAGCATTGTGCCGTCGCCATATTTAAATTCTACATAATGGTGATCGAAGATTTCACCATAGTCTTTACCTTTTCTTACTTCACGTCCTCCCATTCCCTGGGCACTAACCGGGTAACCATCCATCGCCCAATTAATCACATCGATGTTATGAATATGCTGCTCGGTAATATGATCGCCGCAAAGCCAAACAAAATAATACCAGTTGCGCATTTGATATTCCATTTCGGTCATACCAGGTTTACGCGGACGCACCCAAACCCCGTCGTTATTCCAATACGCCTGGGCAGATACAACATCCCCTATAACGCCATCGTGTAAACGCTTCATTAATTCAAGATAGGAAGTTTGGTACCGGCGCTGCAACCCTACAACCACATTTAGCTTTTTCTTTTTTGCATCTTCGGCTACCTGCAATACTTTTTGAATACCTGCAGGATCAGTCGCTACTGGCTTCTCCATAAATACATGTTTGTTTTGCCTTATGGCTTCTTCAAAATGTATTGGCCTGAAACCCGGAGGTGTAGCTAATATCACCACATCAGCGAGTGTCATTACTTTTTGATATGCATCAAACCCAATAAATTTATTTTCTTCCATTACCTGCAACCTTTTATCGTTTCCTGTTTCCTTTAAAGCATCTGCTATATTTCTATAGCTGTCATCGAGCCGGTCGCGAAAAGCATCTGCCATAGCTACCAATTGCACATTTTGTTTTGTGCTGAGCGCCTGCACTGCCGCACCCGTACCCCTGCCACCACATCCTATAAGCGCTATTTTAATAACATCATCTGCCCCTGAAAAATAATTGGCTTTTGATAAGATGGGCATAGCAAGTATGCCTCCTGCTGCAAGAGAAGATTGTTTTATAAAATCTCTTCTTGATTTTGAAAGGTTTTCGTTATTCATGTTGCAATTTTTAACTGTTAGAGAATGAGTATTGTTAGGATGAAAGTTTATTTAATAGTTATCTAAATAGAGTGCAAAAAATTTATTTATTTCTTCTTCCGATGGTTGTACAAGAGGTCTCATAATTCTAAAACCGATAAAGGGAGCGTCAGCATTCCACCACCTGCTTCTTGGTATTTGCGGATCTCTACGATTCCAGTCAGCATTGGATTTCAGCCGGTTTGCACTCCGCAACTCTGATGGACTATCCTGGTAATTTCCACCTTTTAATGTGCGTGGATGCCTCGCGGTTGGTTTTATTACAGGATCCTTCACATTGGTTTCAGGTTCCTTGAAATAATTTTCATCATATTGATCGAGCGTCCATTCCGAAACATTTCCCGTCATATCGAAAAGTCCAAAATTATTGGCTTGTTTAAGACCAGTCTTGTGATACTTATTGTCACTGTTATTCGCATACCACGCATAATGGCTTAATCCGGTTGTATCATCTCCAAACGGAAAAGCAGTTCTGCTTCCTGCCCTGCATGCGTATTCCCATTCTGCTTCTGTAGGAAGCCGGTAAAAAACCCCTGTCTTTTTATACAGCCAACGGCAGTACATCAATGTTCCATATTGCGACATGCTGTTTGCGGGAAAACCACCTTGTTTTCCCATGCCAAGAGTAAGGTCAATATAAGGAGGGCTTGGCCTGGTGACAGCATCGGCAGCAGGCTGATTTCGTGTGAAGGCTTCGTCTTTAAAAAAGGCATCGTACTCATCATAAGTTACCTCATAAGCACCCATCCAAAAAGACGAGACGGTTACTTTCTTTGCAGGCCCTTCATCAGGTTTTCTATCTTTTTCGGCAGGGCTGCTTCCCATCATGAAAGTACCTCCCTTAACCGGCACCATCCTGAATTTAATATCGCTTCCCACAATTAATTGATCATAACTTTTGAAAGAACTTGTATCAACTTGTGAAATTAGTACTGTTGGAAAACTAATTAACAAAGTTAGGAAATAGAAGTACACGCAAACAGTGTATTTTCTTTTATACTTTTTCATTTAAAATAAGATGTAAAACCGCGTGAGCGATAAAAATAAGGTTTATTCTTTTTCAAAACGGTAATCTGGACTTGGGCTGATGAATTTTTCCTGATTAATCTCATAGCTTTTTTTATAGGCAAAATGCTGCACGCCGTTGCAAGCCAATCCGCATCTGCACCATTACAGGCTATTACGGTAACGTTCCTTGAGTTAGTTAAGGCATAACCTGTAGTTGGATTAATGATATGTGAATAATGAATGCCGTTGAGTTCGATGAACTGGTAAAGATTTCCGGATGTAGCAACAGCTCTATTTTGTAATAACAATTGCCTGCCCATTAATTCCTCCGTTCCGGGAAGATTGACAGCTACTTTCCATCCATCAACACCGGGTGGCGTTTTACCTGCTACTATATCTCCGCCTGCATCAATTAATGAATAGGGCAAATCGAATTCGCTCAAACGTCCATAGACTCTTTGTGCTGTTTCGCCCTTTGCAATACCCCCGAGATCTAATCGCATACCCGGTTTTTGTAATCGAACACTTCTGTTGATTGTATCTAATTCTATATATTTAAAATTTACAAGTTGCCTTGCAAATTTCAAACTATCAATGTCCGGTAATTTATTTTCCGTTCGTGCCTTACGCCACAACTTTATGACCGGGCCTATAGTCACATCAAAACTTCCGTAGCTTATTTCACTTGCCTGATGAGCCTTTTGTAAAATTGAAAATAATGGTTCAGAAACCTTGATCCATTTTCCTGTACCCGAGGTTTTACACAACCTGTTCAATTCACTCTCTTGCAGGTAATCGCTATAAATTTCGTTAAGGGTGTCTATCATTTTGAACGTTGCAGCAGCGGCATTTGCAGCTTTAAGAGAGTCATCGCTATAAATTAAAATATTGAATGGAGAACCCATTTTTGGTTGCTGAAAGCTATATTTCTTATACTGTGCATGCGCTGCAAAGCATGCGGCAAATAAAAATAATATTATGGAAAGTCTATTTAAAATTTCCTGATTTTTAAGACCCGGCTTTATCGCATCATTCATGCAGGCCCAATTGATAAATATAAGTTGTAAGTCGCTTTGACAGAAACTCATAGATAGACAGCAACGTCATCTTTAAAAGATTTTTATTATTCAGACTTTGCAATTTTATTATAACTAACTGCAATGCCTTTTATGAGCGAAGAGCTAAAGCCACGATGTTCCATTTCGTTCAATCCTGCAATAGTGCAACCTTTGGGCGTAGTTACTTTATCAATCTCCTGTTCAGGATGTGTTCCTTTTTGCAGTAATAATTCTGCGGCTCCTTTTACAGTTTGAGCTGCTATGATGTTGGCAGTGGCAGCATCAAAACCGATTTCAATTCCGCCCTGGATATTAGCACGTATGTAGCGCATCGCATATGCGGTTCCACATGCACCCAACACAGTAGCAGCGTCCATTAGTTTTTCGTCTATCACTGTTACTTTTCCAAGAGTAGAAAATAATTTTTTTACAAAATTAATTTGTGTGGATGCAGCATTGGTAAAACTCAGGCACGTCATACTTTCCTGGATCGCTATGGCGGTATTAGGCATCGCCCTGAAAACGGGGAGTTTCTTATTTATGTTTATGATTTCTTCAATTTCTGTTATTAAAATTCCGGTAACCACTGAAACTAAAAAATGCTTCTGTGTGAGTTCATTTTTAAAACTATTCAATACATCACTTACCTGGTAAGGCTTCACGGCGAGTATTACCAATTCACTATTGCGAACTGCCCCGGCATTGTTGGACGTAACATGCACTCCTTTATCAATAAGCTTTTGGAGAGTTGCAATCTTTCTCTTTGTAACAATGATATCTGATGCTTTACAAAATTTACTTTTCAACAACCCTTCAGCGATAGCGGATCCTAAATTTCCTCCGCCAATTATGGCGATTTTTTTATTCATAAAATTTTAGTTGCAAATTATTAATAAATCTGCTGCGAAGTATAATTTGGAAACTGATATGGCAGCAGCCATTAAGATTGAAAGGTAGAATAAATAAATTTTCAGCCGTTAAAAGGTAGGACAGAGCGCTTGTCTTTTATCACCGCTGAATTCATTATAAAATCCTCTTTTAAGCAAATTAAATTCAGAGGCCCCAAAAGAATGATTGAAATTTTTAAGAGAAGATGTTGTTACATCATAACTAAAAGTGAAACGGATATTGTTTATCTCCAAACCGATCATAGGTACCACTGCATCTTTAAAACGATAATATAATCCCCCTATCAATTGTCTGGAGCCATCACCGGAAAGATTGTAAGCGCCATTAAGACCAAGCACCAATTCACTTGCTTTTGCCTGGGTGGTGTAATATATATTTGGATTGATAATGATGTCGTCATTTACCTTATAAATACCATTAAGAAAAGCAATTTGCCTCATTGAAAGCTTATTGTCGTTAGTATTATCTTCTGCAAAAAAACTTTCTTTTGGACGGTTTACATGGTGAATAGAATAGCCTGCATTTATATAAATATCTTCCGTAGGAAAATATGCATAATTCATCCCTACCTGCATATCGAAATAACTAACGTTATTATTGGTAAGCATTACTGATGTTGGTTGTTTGCCGTCAAAAAATTTACCATCAAACTGGTCGGGGAAAGTTAGCTTGCTTTGATCAATTCTTTTATTTGCCCAACCAACATTAAACCCCGCGCTAAGTAAACTGCTTAGGCCCAACATCTGGTGATAGGCGATAGACGCATAAGCTTTTGTAGATGTGAGACTTCCGGTTCCTGCAACGTCACGTAAAATAACACCTCCTAATCCAAGCCATCCTGTCTCAATTCTATTTCTAAATACTTGTGCATCTCCATATACGCTTATAGTTTTATAGGGAACGGCCATTATATTTGAATATTGGTTCCTGTATGATGCACCCAGCCTGTAATCTGCATCAGGAATAAATCCAGTGTTCGCCGGATTTGTTAATAAAGGGTTATTAAAAAATTGGGAAAAATGCAAATCCTGCGCGGCACAATACTT
>JBDTMP010000033.1:0-4016 GCA_039934215.1 Ginsengibacter sp. | reverse complement strand
ATAATTGCGAATTATTCAACCTTCACAAATTCGTTTTTACTTTCCTGTGTCCAAACAGCTTTCGTTACTTTTTCATCTGTAATAATAAATTCAATAGTTGTTGTAATTCGCCTTACATCGGGGAGTATGAATTTGGTTTCAGATTGAGGCACCATTACCATATTCGCCCCGGTACCGTTGGATAAATCACAGAATAATTTTCCATCCTTTTCATATATTTTAAGAGACACATTTATTTTTGGATCGTCCATAAATTTATAAGTACCCACATATTTTTTTAGAACAGCATCACTCAATTTCATTCCTGTTTGCAATGGCTTTCCCATACTTAATGTTGCTATATCATTTGACAGCTCCATCCAATTGTTTTTGTATTCAAGGCAATTAAATAATGCGGCTACAAAAATATCTTCGGCAGGCAAATAAATTTCATCTGACCGAAACCCATCGATTGCACCCGCATGCTCAATAGTTTTGCTTCCGCTTATTTCATTAAGATACCAGCCATAACCGTAACCGGTGGGGTTTCCATTTTTCAGTGTAAAAGGAGTTACCGCTTTATCAAGCAATTTCTTTTCTATCAACTTTCCATTATAGAGCGCTTCATGCCATTTAAAAAGATCTTCCGTATTTGCTATTAACGCTCCCGCTGCATAAGCTGTTGTCATGCTTAAATAATCAGCATTTTCAAGTGATGAATCTAATTTTGTATAACCTGTAACTCTGCCGGGAATAATTTTTTCCTGCTGGTTATAATAAGTATTCGTTAATCCTGCAGGTTTAAAGATATTTTGTTCCAAATATTCGCGGTAGCTTTTTCCTGTTATCAATTCAATAATATAGCCGAGCAAAAAGTAATTAGAATTACTGTATTTAAACTGTGTGCCAGATTCAAATTCTAAGGGCTCGTTTTTAAAAAAATCCACACCTTGCTTTGGAGTATAATCTTTTCTTTCTCCGTTTGGCGTTGTGTCTTTTATCGCCTGGTATTCTTCTATCCCGGAAGTATGTGTTAACAAATTTTCTATTGTAATAGTATGCCCTTTGTAAGGATAGTCCTGTACATATTTTTGAATACTGTCCTGTAATGAAATTTTCCCCTGTTCAACTAATTGCAAAATTGCAACAGATGTATATTGCTTTGTCACAGATCCTAATCTGAAAATCATTTCCTGTCGCATAGGTACATTCAATTCTATATTGGCGCTGCCGAAAGCTTTATTATAAATTATTTCACCTTTTTTTGCAACCAATACAACACATCCCGGAGCAATAGATTTATACTTTTCAGAAATTAATTGATCCAGTTGTTTTGCTAACTGTTTATCCTGCTTATTTTGCCCATGAATATTTTGTACAAAAAGTAAGTAAACAAGAAAAATAAAAATTGATTTATACATAAAAATTCCTTTAAATAAATGAAAATATTACTATTAAAATGCCTGGCTGATTCTTATACCCGGAGTTACGCCTTTAAAGAAATTATTAAAATAAAGAGAAGGTTCAATCGTAGTTTTTAATAACTGCAGCTTGCCTGCGCCAAGCCTAAAAGTATTTTTATCAAAATAATTTCCGTTTCGATTGATAAGATAACCCAGTGAAAATACCGCACTGAAAGAAAAATCTTTTCTTGGATCATAATCTTTTGTTCCGCCTTGCCCATAAGTTAATGTGAGAAAATCATTCCTGAATGTGCGCAACTTGCCCAGGCTATCTTTTGCAAAAAGAAAATGCGGCTCCCAATATAATCCTGGTTCCCATTTAAATGTTCTGTCACGGTTAGTGAGGGTAAGTCGTGTGCCCACACTGAAAGACGGAACAAAATAATTTTTATAATTCTGAACATTAACTGTGATCATGCCGGTAATAAAATCCCCGGTTGATGCAGCAGCAAATCCTTTGGGTTTATCTGCAGATATAGTTCTGTCTTTTGCAAGATAGCGGGAGCTGCCACCCAGTATCAGTGGCCATTTTGTGTTAACATTACTTTGAATGGTCGCAATCTTTGCTGTTAAAATCCCATTCATGTAACTTACTAATTCATTCACATTATTGAGATAAAAAGTAAGATGATAATAACGGGGATGTGTCAGGCTTATTTTTTGTGATGGCTTTGGCGGATTGTTTATTATGCCAATAATATTTATTGTATCCTGCTCTGTTCGTAATGACGCCAGCTCGCCATTAGCCACAAGGAAGCTTGAACCTTTCGGTTGAAATTGCTGAAATCTTATTTTTTTTCTACCCTGTTCGTCAGTCAAATAATCAATACGCTTTGAAGTAAGCGGATCGGCAACTGAATCTTTTAATGGAGTGATGTCTGCTATAAATATTTTCAGCAATGAATCAATGTTCGAAATACTTTCAAGATCAGTTATATCCGTTAATTCAATTTTAAGCTTATTCCCTTTTTCGAGATCAATATAAAATCTCCTGTTGATAATAATATTTTCAGGAACTGAAAATGCCTTATCTGATTTATCGCTCGTTTGTGCGCAAAGGCTTCCTGTGATGCTTATAAAAAGCATCAATACAGTAATTACTTTTTTCATTTTATTTTAGTTTGGAGAAATGTTTTTTGTTGTAAAAATTTTAAGCCTTGTTTTGTTTGCAGATGGCGAACCTGTATAAATTTCCTGGTTAAGAAGTTTTAATTGGAAGGAATGGTATTCAGTATTCCTTGCCACAACCGGGGGCTCTGAAACAGGTATACCCAATTCGTTTATATGTACCACTTTTAATTTTTTCTTCTCAGGCAGATTGGAAACGATGCTTATTACAACATCAACAGGAACTGCGGCAGTACTGATTATTTTCTGCTCAATAAATTCTTCTTTTTTATCCCGAACAATTTTAGAGTTTGTTATTTTTCGAGCTAAAAACGAATTTATTTTATTATGTTTTTCAGCAGGCGATGCAGGCATTTTCTTTTCAAACGGGAGTGAAGAAATAATGGCAACTGTATCTTTAGTAATTACCGGGAAAGTAGAAGAAACTGATAATTTATTTTCCCCTGAATTATTTTTCACCAAAACATTTTCTTTTTTATTTGATAAGAAAAATGATATAAATAATGCAAAAAATAAACAAGCGGCGGCAACCCAATACCATACAAGTCTTTTGCTGGAATGCTTTCCCCGCATGCGTGCATGAAGTTTCCCCCAGGTTGCTTCTTTATTAAATGTTTCACCGGGCAAACTTTCCAAATCTTCCAGTTTATTTTTCCAGTGAAAATTATTACCGGCTTTTTCGTCTGACATATTCTATATCGTTTTGTAATAATAATTTTTGCAATAATATTTTTGCCTTGCTGAACTGCGACTTTGATGTTCCTTCTGAAATGTTCAACAACCTGGAAATTTCAATGTGTGTCATCCCTTCAATTACATACAGGTTAAAAACAGTGCGGTATCCAACAGGCAATTGAATTATTAAATTAAAAATTTCGCCGGCCGATAAATTATTCAGTGCTTCTTCCTGCAATGGAATGTCATCTGCTGCTGCGTCTGTTACCATATTGAATACATTCTTTTTGCGTAAGAACATCAGGCATTCATTGATCATAATTTTTTTCAGCCATGCATACAAAGCAGCATCTCCCTGGTAATTGAAAGAAGATATTTTTTTAAAGAACTTATAAAAACCATCCAGTAATAACTCTTCTGCATCTTCATCATTCTTTACATAACGGCGGCACATCAACAGCATTTTTTCCGCAAACTGATCAAACAGGTATTTCTGCGCAGCAACGCTTCCCTCCTTTGCTTCTGTAATCAGTTCTGATGTTTCCATGTAAAAATCAACAATGTTGTAAGGGTTTATAAAAGTATAAATGCAGTCAACAGGAAAAGGGTTGCCCGCTGCACACAAAAAATTAATTCTTTACTGTAAGATAAACCAAATAAAAAAGCCATCGTGTTAGGATGGCTTTGCAAAAAATACGTTATAAAAATTTATACGGCATTTAATTCTGCAATCTTTGTTCTTATTTTTCCTTCGAGTTCTGTAGCAAGTTC
>JBDTMP010000032.1:0-5282 GCA_039934215.1 Ginsengibacter sp. | reverse complement strand
CAACCCTTCATCAGCGAAGCTAAAATATCCTTCATCACTTACAATCAGGTGATCAATAACGGTTATTTCAAGATATTTCCCTGCCTCTTTTAGTTTTGTTGTCAGCTCCTCATCCACCCTGCTTGGTTTCAGGCTTCCTGATGGATGATTATGACATAAGACAAGCGAGGTCGCTTCTACTTCCAGTGCTTTTTTAAAAAGTATTCTTGGGTCAACGACAGTGCTGGTCATTCCGCCTTTGCTTAATATTTCAAAGTGATTTATTTTATTGGATTTATTTAAAAATACTACAGCAAAAACTTCATGGCTGTAATCTTTGAGGGTGGCTTTAAGATACGCTGCAAGTTCATTACTTGACCGTACGTAGGTTTTATTAAGTGGAGCACCAGATTGACGCCTTCTTCCCAATTCAAGTGCTGCTGTTAATGTAACGGCTTTCGCTTCTCCGATTCCTTTTATCGTCATAAGTTCCGTTAATGATAATTTACCAAGTTTGTCAAGGTTATTTTTACCGAGCGATAAAACATCTTTTGCAAGATCAACAGCACTTCTGGTTCTGCTTCCTGTATTTATTAAAATTGCAAGAAGTTCCGAATCACTCAAACTTTCTCTTCCTTTAGTAAGCAGCTTTTCTCTTGGGCGATCATCCACAGCCCAGTTTTTTATTGACGTGGAAGACTTGTTAGAACTTTCCATATTTTTTGGTTTAATAGAAGCAATATTAATTATAAATTCGCCAGTCTAAACATTTGCTCTCATCAACTAATTACAAGATGCATCCCAACGTAAAAATATTTTCAGGTACAGGATCGCAATACCTGGCAAGGCAAATTGCATTAAGGTTTGGGGAACCGCTCGGTAAAATAAATATTCAAAAATTTAGTGACGGAGAGATAGGGGTTGACTATAGTGAAAGTATAAGAGGCCAATTTGTTTTTCTGGTGCAAAGCACTTTTGCCCCTACAGACAACCTGATGGAATTACTATTAATGATTGATGCGGCAAAACGTGCATCTGCCTATAAAGTGATTGCAGTGATTCCATATTACGGTTATGCCCGGCAGGATAGAAAAGATAAACCAAGAGTAGCAATTGGATCCAAATTAGTGGCAAATATGCTTACTGCGGCAGGAGCTGACAGGGTAATAACAATGGATCTTCACGCTCCGCAGATCCAGGGCTATTTCGATATTCCGGTTGACCATCTTGATTCATCAGCTATTTTCATTCCATACATTGAGGATTTAAACCTGGAGAATCTTACGTTTGCCGCGCCTGATGTTGGAAGTGCCAATCGGATCAGGGAAATTGCCAGTTATTTTGAAGTTGAAATGGTCATTTGTGATAAGCACAGGAAAAGAGCGAATGAAATTTCCAGTATGGTTGTAATAGGTGATGTAACCGATAGGGACGTAGTATTGATGGATGATATTTGCGATACAGGGGGCACCCTTGCAAAAAGCGCGGGTTTGTTAAAAGAAAAAGGCGCAAGGAGTGTTCGGGCTTTTTGTACGCATCCTGTCTTAAGTGGGAATGCATTTGAGAATATTCAAAATAGCGCACTGGAGGAATTAGTAGTGTGCGATACCATTCCTGTAAACGGCACATTCGAAAAATTGAAAATCGTATCCGTGGCTGATCTTTTTGCCATAGCCATACGAAATGCATACGAGAATAAAAGCATTAATAGTCTTTTTCTGAGAAGTAAAATTTTAAAAAAGAATAATTCAAAAGCCTGATCTGGCCCCTCTTGAAAATTGATACCATAAATAGAAAAGAACTGAATTTCAATATTTAATCCAAATTAGATTTACTACCTTTGCGCCTCAAAAAAATAGTATAATGAAAACAATTACAATCGAAGGACAAATCAGGACCGAATTTGGCAAAGCAGCCACCCGCCAACTTCGCTCTGAGGAAAAAGTGCCAGGTGTAATTTACGGAGGTGCAAAAGAAATTAATTTTTCTGCTCCGGCATCTGCTTTTAAAAGTATCGTTTACACATCAGAATTTATGCTGGCAGAAATCAAAGTTGACGGAACTCCCTACAAATGCGTGTTGAAAGACCTGCAGTTTGACAAAGTGAGTGACCGTTTGATTCATGTTGACTTTTTGGAATTGGTTGGAAACAAAAAGATCACTGTATCAATTCCTCTCAAATTTACCGGTGTGCCAGAAGGGGTAAAAGAAGGTGGTAAGTTAGCCGTTAAAATGAAAGCTCTAAAAGTTAAAACTGTTCCGGAATATCTTCTGGAGCATATTGAAATGGATCTTACAAATCTGAAGCTTAACGAGAACGTCCGGGTACAGGATGTAAAGGCCGATAACATGGAAATTCTGAATTCTCCACGTATTCCAATTGCATCAGTAACCATGACGCGCCAGCTTAAGCAGGAAGAAGCAACAACTGCTAAGGCAGCGCCTGCTGCCGATGCAAAAGCAGCGCCTGCTGCAAAGACGGAAGGTTCCCCTGCAAAAAAATAAAAATTTTAAGATAGCCCCCTTTACCGGGGGCATTTTCTTTCTATATTCCGCTGTAAGGAATGTGAACTATAAAGTTTGTGTACATTTGCCAACTAATTTTGAAATATGGGAATGGATAGGAATACGGTTATTGGATTTGCCTTATTGGCGGTATTGTTTTTTGGATATTTTTATTATAGCCGTCAGGGGCAATTAGCGCTTGAAAAAGAGAGACAACACCAACAGGATTCTATTAATAGTCTAAAACCAAAAGTTGATACTTCCATAAATATAGTTGCAAGCCCTGATTCGATTCATCCAAAATCTAACTCTTCATCATCCACAATCCTCCAGGATTCTGCTGCCAAAGAAGAATTTTTAACTGTAGAAAATAAGGTTTTTAAAATCACTTTTAGTAATAAAGGCGGTCAGCCTCAGAAGGTTGAACTAAAAAACTTTGAAACTTTTGACAAGAAGCCTCTTATACTACAGGATGGGCATTTTAATAATATTTCCTACGCGATAAATATCGGAGAAAACCAGACGGCCCAGACCTCTGATTTATTTTTTACACCATCCAGGCCACAAACCACAAACGATGGGAAAATTCTCATGAGCTATTTTCTGCAAACAAAAAACGGAGAAAAAGTTGAACATCAATATATTTTATCGCCCGGTGATTATATGATTGATCTTAATATAAAACTTCAGGGGAGTAATAAATTGTTAACACAAAATAAACTCAATCTTCTATGGCAGGCCAAAGCTGATAAGCTTGAAAAAGATATCGAATGGGAAACGCAGCAATCGCATATAGATTATGTTGAAAATGGGGATTATGATTTTGAGCACCTGGCTTCGGGAAAAAGTGATGATAAGAAATTTGAAAAGCCTGTAGACTGGGTAGCGTTGAAACAGCAATTTTTCGCCGCCGCAATTGTAGCAAAAAATAAATTTGAAAATGCCGAAATAAAATGGGAAACTCCTTCAGATACTTCTCTTAAAATTATTGCTAAAGCTACTGCTAACTTACGCTTAAATATTGCGGAAGGCCAATCTGCAGAAATTCCACTGCAATTATTTTATGGTCCAAGCGACTATGAAATATTAAAATCCTACAAAAATCAAATGTATAATATGGTTCCGTTGGGATCAGGAATATTTGCTTTTGTAAAGTATATCAACAGGGGTTTTATAATGCCGGTTTTTAATTTTTTAACCAGCAAGATAGCAAGCTTCGGCCTTGTTATAGCACTCCTTACAATTATCATCCGCCTGCTTATATCACCCCTCACGTACCAAAGCTATTTAAGTGGGGCGAAAATGAAACTTTTGAAACCGGAAATCGATGCATTAAAAACAAAATATGGGGACGACAAGCAGTCATTCGGAATGGAGCAAATGAAGCTTTTCAGAAGTGCCGGCGTAAATCCTTTAGGTGGCTGTATTCCTGCTTTACTTCAGATACCCATATTCTTTGCTCTATACAATTTTTTTAATTCAAATATAACGTTGCGGGGAAAAAGCTTTTTATGGGCAACGGATCTTTCATCTTATGATTCAATTTATAATCTGCCATTCAACATTCCGTTTTATGGAGGTCATATAAGTCTTTTCACTATTCTTGCTGTGATCACAAGCCTTCTTATTTCAATTTATGGCATGAGTAACATGCAGGATAACAGTAATCCTGTAATGAAGTATATGCCATACATTTTTCCGGTAATTCTATTAGGAGTTTTTAATAGATTGCCCTCATCACTTACCTGGTATTATACAGTCTCAAACGCCATCACCCTGCTTATTCAATTTGTGATCCAGAAGTACATAATAGATCATGAAAAAATATTATCACAGTTAGAAGCGAATAAAAAGAAGCCTGCAAGTAAAAGCAAATGGCAGGAGCGCATTACTGCGATGCAGGAAAGTAATAAGAAACTACAAAGTATGCAGCAAAAGACAAAAGCCAATAACCGTAATAAATGACATGTAAAGCCTGCAACTATTATTGAGGCGTCAGAGTCTTGTTAATGAACTTATTTTATTAAGTTTATAAAAAATTGATAATGAAGTTTTATAGATTATTGCTTTGTGCCTTATCTTCTTTCCTTGTACTTTCCAGTCAGGCACAAAAAACTTTGGATGAAGGAAGCCTTGTCTATAACATATCTGTAGAAACGGGGAGCGCTGAGCCAAAAATGGCAGACATGCTTGATGGCGCGACAACTACCGTATATTTAAAGGGAAACATGAGTCGTACAGAAATGGTCAGCGGTCTTGGCAGTGAAGCAACCATCCATAATGCTACAACGGGAAGCGGTGTAATACTGAAGGATTATAGCGGCCAAAAACTGATGATAACACTAACGCCTCAGGATTGGGAAAAAAATAATAAAAAATATGAAGGCATCACTTTCGAAAACTCAGGAGAAACAAGCACTATTGAAGGTTTTAGTTGCCGAAAAGCCGTAGCAAAATTAAAAGACGGCTCTTCCTTTACAGTCTATTACACAACTGAAGTATCGCTGCCAAATAAGAACTATGATTTTCAATTTAAAACATTACCTGGCCTGGCAGTACAATACGAAATGCAATCCGGAAAGATGAAATTTAAGTTCACTTTATCTAAAATAAATTATGATAAGGTGCCGGCGGCAAAATTTGAAATTCCTAAATCAGGGTATCGGGTATTGAGTTACGATGAAACAAAAAAATAATACTGAGGAATTATTTCTGATAAAAATGTGCAAAAAAAAACCTGCTGTTGAGCAGGTTTTTTTTTGAAATGATCTAATTTATTTCCTTGATCTTATAATTAA
>JBDTMP010000031.1:0-8726 GCA_039934215.1 Ginsengibacter sp. | reverse complement strand
TTTTGCAATCCCTTCATATAAATTTCCGCAACTTTTTCCGGTGAAACAACTTTGATGCTTTTGCTGAGCGCTATACTTTCAGGCAAAGTGTGGGCACGTTCATATTTCAGCAATGGCGTATCAGTGTCCGGCGGATAAATGATAGAAATTCTGATGCCATCTTTTTTAGCTTCCATGTGCAAACATTCAGCCAGGCCCGATAATGCAAACTTTGTGGGAGCATAGCTGCTGTAGCCTATCAAGCCCATATAGCCAGCCACGCTGGATACAAAACTCAATTGCCCTTTTGTTTTTTTTAGCCATGGCCAGGCGGCTTTTGCTGCATAAACTGAACCAAGATAATTAATGCAAATACTTTTTTCAAGATCATCAACCGGCTGATCTGCAAAACGTCCGCAGGTAATAATTCCGGCGCAATTTATCAGCACATCAATTTGACGGTATCTATTCCCAATTTCATTTATTACTGATGTAACCTGGCTTTTATCTGAAACGTCTGCTACAAAAAAGTCTGCCTGAATATTTTTATATAAACTCTGAAGCTCCTTCTTTGCAGCTTCCAGTTTTATATTATCTCTTGCGATTAATATAATTTTAGATTCTTGCCTGGCAAATTCCTTCGCCATCGCAAAGCCGATCCCGGAAGAGCCGCCCGTTATTATGACAACTTTATCTCTATAAAATGAAAGATTCATATTAACATTTTTGAAGAAAAATTTCTAACTCTGTTTTTGCGCCAAGCGTTATCCTCGATTGAATTTTGGGGACAATTTTTGTATTAACAGTGAGCCGGAAATGGGTGACTATTTTTGCCAATACAATATTAATGATCATTCTCGCCAAACCAATACCCAGGCATTTTCGAGGCCCCATACCAAAAGGAATAAACATTGCCTTTTCCTGGAAGGCCGGCCCTGATTGAAACCTGTAGGGATTGAATTTCTCCGGATCAACCCAAAAATCAGGATGGTGATGCAAATTATAAATACTCACCATAATGGTTTTGTCTTTAGGAATTAAATAATCACCAAGCTTAAAATCGGAAATTGTATGATGGGAAGAGGCCCATACAGGTGGATAACATCTCAGCACTTCATGAATAAACATCTGCATATTACCAGCAGATTCAAGTGCATCAGGATTTAAAGTATTTTCAAAAATTATGCATTCATCCCGTATCGCTTCAAACCATTTATCATGCTGCGCAACTGAATAGATAAGCCACGATAAAACATCGGAGGTAGAAAAATATCCGGCAACAAAAATATTTTTTGCTTCGGTTAGGATTTCATCATCGTTTATGGGGTTATTGTTTTCGTCATGTTGATCCATAATATATGCCAGCAACTTTCCTTCGTGCTTACCTGTCTGGCGCCGTTCTTCAATTAAAGTATTCATAATTGTGTCAATGCCGTTTTCAGCATACTTCAATCCTGATCTCTGCGACATCGGTACCCATCCAGGTAAATTGAAAGGTGTGGGATTACTGGCATAGCGGTTTCCAATAAAGAAGTATTTCTTTAGATCGCTTAATATTTGCTGATCTTCCAAATTAAAAAGGCAACCTGCAAGAATCTTCATAACTATCTTCCTGGTTTCCTCATGAACATTGAAAGATTTATTATTTAATGCGAAGTGTTCCCACTCCGGAATAGTATCGTCTACACACCTGAGGATTACAGGTATTAATTTCTGCAACTCGTTTTTACTAAAAATTATTTGAGCAGTCTTTCGCTGCCTTTTCCACTTGTCGCCTGTTGATAATACCACCCCATCCCCCATCACTTCCTTCAACCTGTTGTTGATGAAATTATTTTTGTCAAAACTTTTGTGTGAATTAAGAAAAACATCTTTTGCAAGCACCGGATTATTGATAAGATAAATATCCTGTAATGAACGGCATCGCACGACATCGCCGTATCGCTTCATCAAATCATAACAATACATCACAGGGTTAGCTCTCACATTTTTTATAAAATTGAAAAAGCCCGGACCCGGAATTCGATTATCCATTTACGTGAGATTTATTGCGCCCGGATATCAAAACATTTTCATTATTCTTATCACGAAAAATGTTTACGGCCTGCAGTTTCATTTCAGGAAATATCACATTTCTTAATAATTTTAAAATACGGTGCATGACTTTATTCCTCGAAGCAAAATAAATATATTCTGAATGCGCAGTCGCTCCCACGCACTGCTTTACCCAATATGCAGTTTGGCCCAATTTTATCTTTTTGCATTGCCTCTCTATTGCCAGCTCAATAATTCCATAGACAAGATTAAAGTATGAGTCAAATTCATCGTGCGCATGTTCCCTTCCTACAAGCATAAAGTTTAATACGTCGTCCTTATGAATAAGAATCGCTGAACTGATTATTTTTCCACCCACGACAAGGCTCAATAATTCATACTCATCTTTTTGTTGAAAAAGATTTTTAAAAAATTCCTGGTTAAGCGTTTCTAATTTAGTAGGCGTGCGTTCCATCACTTTCATGTACATGTTATAAAAATCTTCTGAAAACTTTTCGTCAGGTTTAGAAAGTACCCAGGCTGGTTCTCCACTTCGATTATTATAAATTACAGATGAAACGATAATAGGTTTCTTTACATTCAGTTTTTTTAATGACAAAAGAATTTTTCTCCTGTAATGATGTCGCAGCGAAGAAAGATAATCATCAAAGTTATTCCATGAAATATGCATACTCATATAAGGAATACTGTTAGCCAAAAAAAAACTTTCTTTCTCAAATTGCCTGAATAGTATTCTTTCGCTTTCCTCTAATTCTTTTATCGCCAGGAGTTTGATCTTTAATCTCTGAGACAATGCAAACATTTCTTTCACAACGAGCAGGCTTACTTCATCGGCATATTGGTCATTTATTATGGCAAGGTTGAACTGGCCAAAAGATGCAGGCAGTCCACACACAAGAAGCTTTATCGTGAAGAGGTTTGGAAAAATACTTTTTAATTTTTTTACGATATTATTATTACTGATAAAAAGGTCAAGTGAAATATCGAAAGCTGACAAAACCGCGCTTCCTGCGAGTTGCTCGTCATCATAAAAAAGAAGGTAAAAAAAAGTTGCATTCTCAATTTTACTTTCTTCAACAGTACGAATAAATTTATAAGTATTATAGATTTTACCAGGCTGCAAAATACTATCCCATTGATGCTCCTCAATATCACGAATGGTTGAAAATTTTTTTACCGTCAACATCAGGAGTTCATTAATTGAATGGAGAATATATGCCTGAAAGAGTACGCACAAATTGATCAATCAAATCTTCAGTAAGAGCGGCCGTACAACAAAGACGAAGCCGCGCCTTACCTGCAGGTACAGCAGGATAAATGACCGCATTGGTGATATAGCCTTCATCAAATAATTTTTTGGAGAGGTAAAAAGCACTTTCATTGCTGCCGCAGATAATGGGCACGATAGGGCTTTCAGATAATCCGGTATCAATATTAATAGATTTTAATTTATCTATCAGCAACCGAGAATGCTTCCATAAATTATTTTGCCTGTAATTTTCTTCGCGGAATATTCGTAATGATGCTATAGCGGCGGCAGTATTAGCTGGTGTGGACGCAGCTGAAAACATAAAAGGAGCACCACCATGTTTTAGATAAACTATATCTTTTTCTCTTGCGGCGATAAAGCCTCCGTTAGAAGGAACTGCTTTTGATAACGATCCCGTGAAGATGTCTATTTTTTCAGAAGGAATATTAAAATGATAATTTACACCCCGGCCATTTTCTCCCAGCACACCTAAAGAATGCGCTTCGTCGATCATCAGCAAAGCATTATATTTTTCTTTCAGCGCTACGATCTCCGGAAGGTTGCAGATATCTCCATCCATGGAATAAATTCCTTCCACAATAATCAGCTTCCTTACAGACCTGGGAGCATTGCTTAATATTTCTTTCAGCGATTGCGGATCATTGTGGCGGAAAGTTACTGGAACTATACCTGCCAGTTTTATAGCGTCGGCAATGCTTCTATGAATATATTCATCGGTAATGATAAGGTCATTTTTAGAAAACAGCGCGGCGATCACAGTCATATTAGCCATATAGCCGGAACTGAAAACCATCGCAGCTTCTGTGCCTTTAAAAATACCCAGGTCGTTTTCCAATTGCTCATGCAATTCGTTGGTACCGGTAAGCAATCGTACGCCGCCACTGCCCGTACCATATTTTTTTATTGCTTCAATAGCTGCGTCCTCAATTTCAGGATGGCCTATGAGGCTAATGTAATCATACGATGACATCATAAAAAAAGATGAATTATTAATCATTACTTCCGTTCCTGATTTTCCCTGCATCACTTCCTGGAACGTATATACATCGTCTTCAGCACTTGCCTGCAGCCAATCGAACCAGCGATGCGCCCACTTATAATTTAGCAACTGATCTTCCCCCGGGGAAAAACCAGGATTTTTTTCAAAAAACTCTCTTATGTTGGAAGTATGTGCAGTTTTGGTATTAAACGTTTTCATAAAATCCAGGGTTAGTTTATAGGGACCAATGATAATGGTTTTGATTGCAGTTTTACAGGATTGACACTACGCGGCTGGTATTGTAAACCCGGTACTTCCGGGCCTTTGTACATTGCCCTTTTCAATTCCTTTGGTGAATGGTGGCGATGCGCATTCAAAAATTGTCGTCCTATTTTCAATGCGCCCCATAGCATCCGGAAATATTTTAAAGACCAAACGGAAGGCAATGTCCGGTGGGTGTTTTTTTGGGCACGCGAAATATTTAAAATTGTTTTGCCATATAATTTCAAAAGATTGCGATAATATTCTTTTAAGGGCATTTTAGTAGGAAGCACCGCGTGCGAAAGATCCCACAAGCCATGCGCTTCTCTTGGCACAGAAACCTGGTCTTTGTAAAGATCCCATATAACGGTACCGGGTAAAGGTGTGAGCGGTGATATATTTACATAGTACAATCCTGTCTCTTCAATAAAATCCCACAGGCGCTTCCAGTCTTCTGTACTATAATCCGGGTTGGGTATAAGAGAACCGTAGGTATCTATTTTATATTTTGTAAGCATTGCCACGGCGGCACGATTGTAATCTACAGTGGATTCCTTATTCATTGAATCGAGCTCATCATTGGTTGCTGCTTCAAGCCCGATAAATACAGCGTGCAAACCGAGTCCGGCCCATTCGGCAATCACTTCTTCATTTTCAGCAATAAAATCGGCACGTGCATATACAAGAAATTTTTTATGAATATTTCTTTCTTTCATCAGGTCGGCAAGTTTTCTCAACCGCGATTTGTTTATGAGAAAAATATCATCCACGATATATATATCTTCCGATTCTATCTGCTCAAGTTCTTTTACAATTGATTCCGGGCTTCTCGAGTAAGGATGCCCGTCAGTAATGCGCCAGGTATAACAAAAGTTACATTTGTACCAGCAGCCCCAGGTTGTTTTCATTGTCGCTACCGGCTGGTGCTGCAAATAATAATAACGGTGCCTGAGATGTGATACGAGCTCTCTTCTTGGCAATGGCAACTCATCAGCATTGGGCATGTAAGCTTTTCCTTGGGTGAGTTCCACCTCACCCGGCCCCACCGGAAAGGCAAGCCCGGCAATGTTTCGCAGTGATCTCCCCTTTTCCAATGCATCCGCTATTTCAGCCATAAGTGTAGTGCCATCTCCTTTTACAATACAATCAATAGAAGGGTCCGCAAAATCTTCCGGTACCTGCGATGCCTGCACGCCACCGGCTATAGTTATACAGTTGCGGTTCCATAGTTTTGTTTGCCGGCAAATTTTTATTACTTCGTTCACACCTGTGATGTAACAACTGGTTGCTACAATATCCGGCTGAAATTTTTGTAAGCGTTTTTTAAAACCCTTTTCAATAATCAAATCAATTATTTGTACATCATGATGCGTGGGCAAGCCTGCTGCCGCATATTCCAATTCCAACGGTTCGCATATCATAATATGCTTAAGGCCGATAGTATGTGGCGGTACCGGGGGCCGGACAAATAATATTCGCATAATAATAGAGTTGATCAGTTAAAAAAAATTCAAACTTGCTAAACTATTCCGGGTGTTATCCTGTGCCTGATATGATTGCGATAATGAAGGTTTACGCCCATCACAAAAATCCGCATCATACTACCCAATGCAAAAGGGCTTCCTAATGTCCTTTTGAAAATTCCCGTCCGGGTAAATAAAGCCTCATACAATTTCCAGTAATTTTTTTGCAAGTCATCAGCCTTTATATTCTTCGGCCTGAATACAACCTGGCCCCCGCTATATCTTCCAAATTCACGATTAATGATACGGCCTTCCTGTTCCATTTCTCCATATAAAGGCGTGCCGGGTACCGGTGTAAGAATATGTACACGTGGTACTGATATCCTGTTACCCATTATAAAATCATAAGTTTTCTGGAACACTGAATTATCGTCTCCATCCATACCAATAATCATTTCGGTAGAAACATCAATACCATGTTGGCGAATTGTATTTATGGATCTTTTATAATGTTTGGGATGATTAAAATCTTTTTCTATCCAGGCAATACTTTTTTCATTTACTGATTCGATACCGAAGGAAAGCAGGCGACAGCCACTTGCATAAGCAAGCTTCAGCATTTCAGGCTTATCGGCAATATGAATACTGCACTGGCTCATCCAGATTATTTTTTCGGGTATTAACGCTTTCATTAATTCTTCAAAATATTTCCAGTCAACTCCAATATTATCGTCGATAAAAGCAATGTATTTACTTCCCGATTTTTTGGCTGCCCTTACGTCGCGAATCACCTGGTCAACCGGTCTTTTTCGATAACTTCTTTCAAAAAAAGATTGAATAGAACAAAAAGTACATGGAAAGGGGCAGCCCCTTGTAGCCTGCACGGGTCGCCAGAAACCAAGCTTCGATTTATTCATGAGATCGTAACGTGGTAATGGAAGTGTATTGATGTCGGGCCTTTTTTCCATTTTATAAATTTGCTGCATTCTTCCATTTCTAAAATCCTCCAGCACCACAGGCCATGTTTCTTCCGCTTCACCCGTTACCAGGGTATCGGCATGTTCAAGCGTCCAGGAAGGTTGGGTTAAACTTGCTGCAATGCCACCCATCACGACTTTTACATTTCTTTTTTTGAATTCATCAGCGATTTGCCATGCACGCACAATGCCCGAACCCATTCCTGTAATTCCCACAAGATCCCAGTGCTCTTTAAAGGGAATATCTTCGACTGTCTCAGAAATTAATCTCAACTGAATATCAGATGGGGAAACTGCAGCCAGCATCGGTAAAGTAAGGCCGGGTAAATGAAGCTTTCTTTGCTTGATAGGAAGGCCACTGTAATCAAGGGCAGTGGGCCCTATAAGCAACACTTTCATACAGGTTTTATATTAGTTACTAATATAAAAAATTATTTCCTTACTTCAGTATTCCATTTTACAAGTCTTATATTTAACTTGGTACTTATACCGCCCCGCTTAATAGTTTTTTGTAGTGATTTACAGTTGCTGAAAAAAATGGAGATCCCATAAACAGATTCGAAGAAGAATAAATATCTTAGTTCATTTCTATTAAAATATACTATCCTGCCAGATACAATCGCTATAAGATCTGTTTCTACAAAAAAAGACCTCGACACATTTTTGCGGTTTCCTTACCTTCTTAACAAAAACAACAGTAATTGGGTACCGCCTTTGCTATTAACTCAAAAGCATTTATTTAATAAAAACCATTTATTCTGGAAGCGAAATCCTTATAGCTTTTTATTGGCATACAAAAATGGAAAATGTGTTGGGCGCATTGCAGCATTTGTTAACCTTGAACATAATTCATTTCATAAACTAAGCCAGGCATGCTTTGGGTTTTTAGAAGCGGAAAACGATATGGAAAATTTTGAAGAGTTATTAAAGGCAGCGGAAAATTTTGGAAAACAAAATAATTGCAATGAAATTATCGGGCCTCTCAATCCGGATTTGCATAATGAGCTTGGCGTTCTAACGGACGGTTTTGAAACACCGCCCTATTTTATGCTGACCCATAATTACAAATATTATGACGGGCGAATAAAAGGCTGCGGATATGAAAAACTAAAAGATTTCTATTCTTATAAACTGGATGCTTCGCAATATATGCCAACAGAAAAAATGAAAAGGGTAATGTCTTTCATCCGAAACCGGCATGCGATAAAAATAAGGAATGCAGATATGAAATCTTTTAATAAGGAGCTCGACATTCTTTATACAATTTACAACGATGCTTTTGTTGGCCATTGGGGATTTACACCTATCCAAAAGGATGAATTTACTTTACTTGCCAAAGACATGAAAAGTATAATAGATCCACGCCTTGTTTTAATTGCCGAAATGAATGCAGAGCCTATTGCTTTTTTGCTATGTCTTCCAAACTTCAACGAAGTATTTATAAAAATAAAAAACGGGAAATTATTTCCGGCGGGCATCTTCAGGTTTTTATTTGCCCGAAAAAAAATAAGGAGTGCAAGAGTCATTACAGTCGCTGTTAAAAAGAAATATCAATACCTTGGTGCAGGCGCTTTACTATACGCAGAAATTATGAAGAGAGGGTTAGATTTAAATTATCCCGAATGCGAATTATCGTGGATAGTAGAGGATAATATTATTATGAATAAAGTGGCAAAGGACCTTTCGGCTGTTCCTTATAAAACGTACAGGCTGTATTCAAAAGAATTTTAAATTTTAAAAAT
>JBDTMP010000030.1:0-9968 GCA_039934215.1 Ginsengibacter sp. | reverse complement strand
TGTACTGCTATTGCTTTCATCAAAAATATTTCGGCATTCTTCCTGTATTTCTTCAACGGTTACTAACTGGTATTTTTCTAATTCAGTATTCATTAGACCGGCATCTCCAAGCAACTCGTAAGTAGCAAGGCTGTTAGCCCGGTTCATAAGGCTTACGTCTTCAAAAGCAATCATGCTCTCTGTTTTATTTTTTACTTTTTCTAATTCTGTTTTCTTTACCAATTCATTTTTCATTTTATCCAGTTCCACTTCTATGGCTTTTTCTGCCACAAGCATATCTATTCCTTTAATAAGCTTTCCATCAATGTAAATCAAGCCTGCATCAATACTGCCAAAGTGGGAACACACAATACTGCTGAAAAGCTGTTGCTCTTTTACCAGGCTTTGGAACAATCTTGATGAGCCTCCATTCCCAAGAATTTCGGCAAGGAGGTCCGTCGTATAATATTTTTTATCAAGTCTTGAGGCCATGTGCCACGTTTTATAAAAAGCGTCTAATGGCACACCGGCTTTTACCTCCAGTCTCTGTGGCACGGTTTGCTTTGGTTCTACAGGTAAATTTCTCAGGTATCTCTCCCCGGATGGAATATCTCCAAACCATCTTTCAGCGAGGCTCTTTACCTGCTCTACGGAAACATTACCCGCAACCGTTAGTATGGCATTTGCCGGAGTATAGTGTTTGAAAAAGAAATTTTTTACGTCCTGTAGCCGCGCATTTTCCACATGGCTCAACTGCCTGCCAATAGTCATCCATTTGTAAGGATGCGCTTTATAAGCCAGCTCCCTCATTTTGTGCCACGCATCGCCATAAGGCTTGTTGATATAATGCTCTTTGAATTCTTCGGATACAACTTTACGTTGCACCTCAAGAGAGTTTTCGTCAAAAGCCAGGGAAAGCATCCGGTCACTTTCAAGCCAGAAAGCCGTTTCAATATTTTCCGCCGGAAGCTGAATGTAATAGTTGGTAAGATCGTTAGTGGTGTACGCATTATTATCACCACCCGCCATCTGCAACTGCTCGTCATACGAGGGTACATTTATACTGCCTCCAAACATTAAATGCTCAAAGAGATGTGCAAATCCTGTCATTTCCGGATTTTCGTCTCTTGCGCCTACATCGTACATAACATCGAGCACCGCCATTGGAGTGCTTTTATCAATGTGGACAATCACACGAAGGCCATTGTCTAAAATAAATCTTTCAAAATTGATCATGGCAGCAAATTTGAGTCAAAGCAATTCATTTTCCCAAAAAAGAATTAGAAAGTATTTCTAAAATATCCGCCCGACTTTAAATGAAATAATAATGGGCTGTTTGTCGCGGCTAACCAGAAGTGTTACTTTATCGCCCACGGTCTGCATAAGGTTTCTATAAGTACTTATGTTATTGCTAAAGTTTGAATTTACAGCCATTATAATATCGTCTTTCTTAAGTCCGGCCTTTTCAGCAGGAGAGCCCTCAATCACATCGTCTGCTACAATTTCCCCATCAACAAAGTACATATTCATGCCTGTATAAGAGTAATCAAATTCATCGTTAAAATGACTGTTTGGCACCAAATGGATTTGCCTCGCCGGGTAATTTAAAATGATATTGAACCTGCGCAGTATATCGTTTCCAATAAGGCCTCCCAGAAAAGGATAAGACGTCGCATTAAACTCATCATCCAGAATATTTGTGGGAACTTTTCTGAATTTATAGGGGCCTATCTGCACCTGCTTAATTATCGTGAGCAGCATTTCTTTTTTACCACCAAGCCCCTGTACCTGTACTGCAATTGGCCTCCTTCTTTTTTCTAATATAGCACTGTCTTCAACAAATTGCTTGCTCATAAGGAAGCAAAGGCCGGCACCAGTATCAATATAGAAATTAGCATTTACTCTTCTTTTATCTTTTATCTTTAATGGCTGTATAGGAAGGGCTGTAAAAAGTGGATGCAATAAGACACCTGTTTTGGGATAGATGATTTTACCCGGTTCGTAAACCTCCATCTTCATACTATCGAAATTCATTTTTACAATATACCGGCTGAAAAAACTATATCCAATTATCCCGTCAATTTTTTCACCATAAACACTACTCAAAATCTCGTAATCGTTTATGTAAAAATCAAGGCTATCCAGTGTAAGGCCAGGAAATGAAAGCCTGTTATTTTTCGAAACATCAACCTCCCGTATACCTGCGATCCCATTAATTGTTCTACCTGATGGAAGATGTGGAATTTTAAATTCTGCTGTTGTGGAAGAATCAAGCGAAATGGCGCCGCTTCCTGTATCCATTATAAAATTAAAGGGCGCAGAAATCGTGTCAAAGTTTGCCTGTACCAATGCCACTCCGCCACTTAGCTGTCTGAAAGAGAATCGTGTGATCAGCCTGGCATTTTTTTCAATATTTTGCTCCTGGCTGTAAGAAGGCAGGAAAGTAAGAGTGAATATTATGTAAAATAAACAGCGGATCATACCAATCCTGAAATTTAAGTTATATGACTGTATTTTTGTACGGGATTTTACGAACGGTAATGTTTTTAAAAGTAAATTAGAAATTTGACTATGAATATTTCGGAGCTTTTTAAAAAAGCGATATTAATGGAATTCCTTTCAGTTGAAGAAGGCATGTTTTTATTTAATAATGCTGCTTTGGCTGAATTAATGATGGTAGCCGACGAATTGCGCAAAAAACAGGTGCCATACAATAAAGTAACATGGATAATTGATAGAAATGTGAACACAACAAATGTGTGTATCGCCAATTGTAAGTTCTGTAATTTTTATAGAATTCCCGGGCATGCGGATGCATACATCACAGATATTGAAACATACAAGAAAAAAATTGATGAAACCTTTCGCTTTGGCGGTGAACAATTGCTTTTGCAGGGCGGCCATCACCCCGGCCTGGGTCTTTCTTATTATGTTGATTTGTTTAAAGAACTAAAGAGATTATATCCTTCCTTAAAATTGCATGCGCTAGGTCCACCGGAAGTCGCTCACATAACCAAGCTTGAAAAATCTACTCATAGAGAAGTGCTGATAGCGCTCAAAGATGCGGGGATGGATTCGTTACCCGGCCCGGGAGCAGAAATACTAACAGACAGGGTTAGGCGCTTAATAAGTAAAGGTAAATGTGGCACGCAGGAATGGCTCGATGTAATGACGGAAGCCCATAAACTTAACATTACCACCTCCGCCACTATGATGTTTGGCCATGTGGAAACGATACAGGAAAGATTCGAACATCTTGTTAAGATAAGAGAAGTTCAGGCAAAAAGACCTGATGGCACAAAGGGATTTATTGCTTTTATTCCATGGACATTCCAGGACGTAGACACTTTGCTTGCCAGGATAAGAGGCGTTCATAACCTTACCACACCGGAAGAATATATAAGAATGATCGCGATGAGCCGCATAATGCTTCCCAATATAAAAAACATACAAGCAAGCTGGCTTACCGTTGGTAAACAGGTTGCCCAACTTTGCTTACATGCAGGGGCAAACGATTTTGGAAGCATCATGATCGAGGAAAATGTAGTGAGCGCCGCGGGAGCGCCACACCGCTTTACCAGCAAGGGAATACAAAATGCAATACGCGAAGCTGGCTTCGAACCTCAATTACGTAACCAGCAATATGAATTCAGAAATATTCCGGAAGTTATGGAAGAACAGGTTATTGATTATTGACCCGGGAAATAATTTTGTCACAACATATATATATTGTAAAAGACAGATCGGATTTATCTAACGATAAATCCGGAATTTTCTCCGCCACAGATCGCGATGAAACAAGAATCATTTCAAAAGATATTTTTGAAAAATGGCTTTTCAAAACTTTACTCCCGAACAGGCAATTCCTAAAATAAAACAGTACTGCGCTTACCAGGAAAGATGCCATGCTGAAGTGCGTGACAAGTTGTATTCTTATGGCTTATACAAAAAAGAATTAGAACCGATTATCTCATTACTTATTACAGAAAATTATTTAAACGAAGAACGGTTTGCAATAATGTATGCAGGTGGTAAATTCCGCATGAACCAATGGGGGAAGATTAAAATAAAACAAGCGCTAAAAGGGAAGCAGGTTAGTGACTATTGCATTAAAAAAGCATTAAAGGAAATTGATGAAATGCACTATCAAAAAACCTTTCAGAAGCTTGCCGAACAAAAATTGAAAACGATAAAGAGTGAAAAGAATATTTTTGTAAAGAAGAGAAAGCTCCAGGATTATTTATTGCAGAAAGGATATGAGAGCAGTATGATTAGTGAAGAAGTTTTGAAGATTGGTAGAAAATAGTAATTATTGTTTTGCATCAACGTACGCTTTTATGCAGGTCTGGGATTAGTATTCCTGTGTACCCGAACCGTTGTCAGACCAGTTATCCATATTACGCAATCTAATTTTTATTTCTTCCCAATCCAATAACTCTACAACAGTATTCATTTACTATAAAAAACCTGAGTGCCAAGGTTGGATTTTTTTATCCAAGCAGGCAAAATAATTTTGTAAATTTGAGTAAATAAAAAAGATGGTAACTGAGTTTAAAAATATTGTTTGGAAAGAAGGGCAGTACTATGTTGCACAATGCCTGAACATTGAAGTTTCATCTTTTGGCGATACAAAAGAAGATGCATTAAAAAATTTAAAAGAGGCAATTGAATTATATTTAGAAGACACTCCAGTTGACGTCATGAATAAAATTGAAGAGCCTGAAATTATCTACTCTCAAATAGAGCATGCCTAAATTACATTCCTCAGATCATATCATAAAGATTCTTATACTGCAAGGATTTGTTTTTATTTCTCAAAAGGGCAGTCATAAAAAATACCGAAAAACAGGAACGCACACCCTCACTGTAATTGTACCTGCAGCTAGAAAAGAAATTCCTATTGGCACATTTAAATCTATTTTAAAACAATCCGGGTTGCAGGCAGAAGAATTTAAAAAATAATATCATGTCTTCTCTTACTATCACTATTATTCAAACCAATCTTCATTGGGAAGATAAAAAAGCAAATCTCGAAATGCTTCAACAAAAAATTGAAAGCATTCATGAGAAAACAGAAGTAGTTATTCTTCCGGAAATGTTTAGTACAGGCTTTAGCATGAAACCCGAAATACTTGCTGAGAAAATGGATGGTGAAACTGTTACCTGGATGAAAAAGATCTCCTCCGAAAAAAAAATAATTCTCACGGGCAGTGTTATTATTGAAGACCCTCCGGTAAAGACTCAGGGGGGCAAAAAATATTTTAACCGTCTTGTATGGATGCTTCCCAATGGAGAATATGGCATCTACGACAAGCGGCATTTATTTGCTTACGGCGACGAACACACGCATTTTTCTGCAGGTGGCAAAAGATTAATCGCTTCGGTAAAAGGATGGAGAATTAATTTACAGGTTTGCTACGATCTCAGGTTCCCGGTTTGGGCAAGACAGGCCGCCCCTCTTCAAAAAGAAAGCGGACCGGTGCCTGAGGCCGAATATGATCTTTTAATTTATGTTGCCAACTGGCCTGATAAAAGAAGCCACGCCTGGAAAACTTTATTGCAGGCGAGGGCGATCGAAAATCAATGTTATGTAATTGGAGTAAACAGGATAGGTGAAGATGGTAATGGAATTGAGTATTCCGGCGATAGTATGATTGTTGATCCGGTTGGAGAAATAATATATCAAAAAACCAATGATGCAACTATTTTTACATATACGCTTGAAAAAGAAAAACTAAATGAAGTGAGAGAAAGTTTTCCTTTTATGAAAGATTCTGATTCTTTTATTATTAATTCCTGATAATGATTTCAACTTATTATGGTGACAGGGTTTTTACCGGTACTGAATGGCGTTCGGATACTGCGATAATTTGTGAGAATGGCTGGGTTAAAGATGTATTGCAGATCGCAGATCTAACCAGAGATAAAGAGATTAAAAACAGTTTTCCTGTTATTGCACCTGCTTTTATAGATGTCCAGATATACGGTGCACAATCAAAGTTATTCTCAATATTTCCAACGCCGGACACGCTTCAGAAGATGTATGACCATTGCAGAAAAGGAGGAACCTCCTGGTTTTTACCAACCATAGCAACCAACACAACTACGGTGTTTGAAAAAGGAATTGACGCCATAAAGAAATATTGGAATAGCGGCGGAAAAGGCGTTGTCGGCTTACATATTGAAGGTCCCTGGCTCAACAAAATAAAACGCGGCGCCCATGTAGAAGATCTTATTCATGAACCGGTGATTGAAGAAGTCCATTCTCTTTTAGAATATGGAAGGGGTGTTATAAAAATGATTACGCTGGCTCCCGAAGTTTGCAGTAAGGCGGTAATTGATCTGATAAAAAGTCATGATGTTATTATTTCAGCAGGCCATAGTAATGCGACCTATTCTGAAGCAATGAAAGCTTTCGACGGGGGAATAAATATTGCCACTCATCTATTCAATGCAATGACGGCTCTGCATCACCGTGAGCCTGGTTTCGTCGCCGCGATCATGATGCATCCCTCGGTGATGGCAAGCATTGTGCCCGACGGCATACACGTTGATTTTACAATGATAAAGCTGGCAAAAAAATTAATGAATGACCGGCTCTTTATAATTACAGATGCCGTAACTGAAACTCCCGAAGGACCTTACCAGCATAAATTCAACGTTGATAAATACGAATCAAATGGTATCCTGAGCGGCTCTGCATTAACGATGGCGAAAGGAGTAAAAAATTGTATTGAAAATTGCGGGATACTTCCGGAGGAAGCCTTAAAAATGGCAAGCCTTTACCCCGCGAAGGTTCTTGGGCTTGATCATAAAATTGGAAAAATTGAAAAAGGATTTAATGCCGGTCTTGTAATGCTCGACGAGCAAATGAACGTTCTGAAATGTATATAAATTAATATTTCATCGCTTTAGGGTCTTTGCCCGTTACGCAAAAAAAGATTAATATTTTTTTGCTGCAATCATTTTCTTAATCACTTCCATTTTTGTATCCACCTGGTCAATCACATCTTTTATATTAGGCCCGACATAAATATCAGGAATAACTCCTGTTCCTTTTACCGCGATGTGCTGATACTGCACCAGTCTGAAAAAGGGGAGCCTTACACGCAATTTCGTATTGGGCAAAATAATGTCCGGGATCATGATACCGGAATTGCCATACCAGCCTCCACCCGTTTCTTCGCCCACGAGAGTAACATTATCTTGTCCTTTAACCGCATTACAAAATAGAGAGGATGCTGAAAAGGTTAATCCATTTGTAAGAACATATAGTTGTCCGCCAAAATGATTTCTGCGTTTAGGCCAGAAGGTGTGCCGCTCCCAATAACCGAAATGATATTTTCCATCCTGCCTTTTACGCGTCACGAACAATAACCCAAGATTATTAAAAAATCCTGACGTAATATGGCTCGTATAAGGTCTGAAATTTTTACTTATTGAATAAGCCGTGTCAGCTACTTTGAATGGGGCTTTGCGTAAAAACTTTGTAAGTAATACATAGTTGTCAATATCCCCGCCACCGTTGGCCCGGATATCAATAATTAAATTTTGAACATTTTCCTTCCTTATCCGCCGGAATGATCTTTTAAAAAAATGATGCAAGTGTGCTTTTGAAAAGGTATTTATTGTCATTACCGCGGCAGAAGTATCAACCTGGAGTGAGCGTATATTTTCAAGCCTTGCCTTCCTGGTAAGTTTTTTTTCCTTTATGCCGGGGGCCTTCTTTTTTTGCCTGCGCAGGCTATCTGCAGGCGCGGCGAAAAAGGGAAGCAGGATGTTTTTCTCAATGCCTGTACTATCGATATAGCCTACATTGTAGGTTTTAAACAATCCAAAAATATTGCGGTGAAAATAAGGAAAGCTTGCGCTCAGGCGTATGTAATTCACATTATCAGAGTATCCGTCTTCAACCATAAAATCAAACATTCTGCTAATAATATCGCCAGCTTTCAAACCGTTTATTGAAGTAATAATGGTCCCCCTCTTAATAATGGAATCTTTTCGGTTTAAATTATTTACCACCACCATGGTATCTCTCCATATTTTCAAATACAGCGGAAAAGAAGGTATGTGTTTATTTTTTATAAATTTATTCCATCCCCTGCTCATACTGAAGCTCGTATGTCCGCAATGAACAGCGGCAGTGAGAGGTGCAAGTATTTTCCATCCAAACTGTAGTTCAGTCATTGAATCTGCAATTGCCTTGTACCCTTCTTTAAAAAAATAATCCATACTGTCCTTAGGCGTGTACCAATAAAGGGATGGATGTTTTTTTTCGAGCACATTTCTTAAAAAAGTATAATCTTCCCTGAGTATTTCTTTTGAATATTTTTTATTGGGATTATAGTTTTTTGAAATCGAACAGGAAAAGAGTAGTGGGAAAGCAAACAGGAATAAAAGGCGCATCATGGTTTACAAAAATCTATATTAAAATCTATAACAGAAGAGTATTAATTTAAATTGGAAAGGAGCAGTTAATAATTTAATTGCTATTACTATTTAAGTTTTTGACGAACAAATTTCCCACAAAACCAAAGAAACAGAGAAATACTTTGTAGCCTCAGTGGCTTTGCGGGACTTAATCTAAAATGCATTCCAGCCTTGAGCCGTAAGTTTATGTTCATTGCCTCCTTTGGTAATTATTTTTGATCCTTCATTCTTTTCATTGATATAGCCTACTATACTTATATCCCCGCTTATATTGATCTTGTCATAATCGCTTTGCGCAATTGTAAAAAGAAGTTCATAATCCTCGCCGCCACTGAGTGCGCACGCAGTAGGATCCAGCTCCAGCTTGTAAGCAAATTGCCGGGCAATATCATTCACAGGAATTTTCTCTTCATATAATATACACCCCGCATCGCTTTGCTTACATATATGCAAAAGCTCGCTGCTGAGGCCGTCACTTATATCGATCATTGAAGTTGGCAAAATATCATTAGCCGCAAAAAACTCAATGATGTCTTTTCTTGCTTCGGGCTTTAAGATTCTGCCAACAATATAATCCTGGTTTTCAAGGTCGGGCTGCACACCCTTTGTTTCCAGGAATATTTTCTTTTCTCTTTCAAGCAAAGTCAATCCTAAAAATGCACCGCCAAGATCGCCACTTACACAAATAAGATCGCCTTTTTTTGCACCGCTTCTTTTTACAAACTTATCCGTGGCAACTTCGCCAATGGCGGTCACACTTATAATAAATCCTTTTTGTGATGAAGTAGTATCACCGCCTATAAGATCCACATTGTATTTTTCACAGGCCGCATACACGCCTTCATAAAATTCATCAAGAGCCTCGAGGCTAAACCGGTTGCTGAAAGCTATGCTCATCGTTATTTGAGCAGGCGTCGCATTCATAGCATACACATCACTCAGGTTTACCACCACGCTTTTATAACCCAAATGCTTTAATGGCGTGTACATTAAATCAAAATGAATTCCTTCCACAAGCATATCTGTGGTGATCACGATTTGCTTTCCAAAATGATCCAGTACCGCACCATCATCACCCACGCTTAAAATGGTTGATGCATTTTTAATTTCATTATTTTTTGTGAGGTGATCTATCAGGCCAAATTCACCAAGTGTTGATATTTCTGTTCGTTCTTCTGACATTATTATTTTTTATGTACGACGTACGATGTTTGATGTATGATGTACGATGTTTATAATTTCCTTAGTGTTTTTAGTGATGCGACTATCATTTTTAAAAGTTCTTCTCCTTCTTTATAAATTTGGGCTACTTTATCTCTTTTATCTTTATTGAATTCTACGATTAGTTCCAGGAAGAAAAGAGATTCGTCTAATTCCTCTTCTACTATTTTAAATTTATTAATAAAATCTGCCGTTGATTTTGCTCTTCTTGTAGCCCTATAATTAGCACCAACAGAACTGCTGCAACGAATTAATTGAGAGCTATAAGCACGGTTTACAACACTTAGCTCTAAGGATAAAATTAAATATTCGCAATCAACTGCAAATTGTTTGGT
>JBDTMP010000029.1:0-3394 GCA_039934215.1 Ginsengibacter sp. | reverse complement strand
AATACTTTTTGTATCCGGATCTATTTCAAGATAAACCGGCATCTTTTGCCTGCTCAACCCTTCCAGAATATTGATGAAACCGGGCGACAATGGATTGGCAGGATCCAGCCTTATGCGGCGACCCTCGTCCAGTTCAACATATAGCCCGGTTTCGGAACGCAACATTTCCAGCGGTGGCTTTGTTAATGACGTGTCGAATCGTATAAGCCGTGATACGATCGCATTTGGATTTTTCATTATTATTAAGTTGAGTATTTTGTTTCCTGTTCACTGAAAAGGTTAAGGCGAGATTCATATTACTGTTAAGAATCAGGGGGACAAATTAAAGAGTAGAATGACTTATAAACTTAACAAAAATATCAGACAACTCAAAGGGTTTGATATTATATTTTAATGTAAGCGGAAACTTAAAAGCCTGCGTTTTTACAAGCAGGCTTTTAAGAATATTTTTTGAGGAATCAATTAAAACACTGTTTCGTTATTTAGCTATTTAGCACTAAGGCCTTTTTTATACAAAAGCAGCTCTGACCACACATTATCTGTGGAGTTACTTATTGATTCCTCATATTTATCATAGGACCCTGCACCATTTATACCTTCATATCGTTCCTTAAATGGTGAGCGAAACCCAATTTCTTTTTCTTTTAATCCCTGCTTATACCTGGTAACTAAAGTATATTGTACAGGCCCTGATGAATTCGCCTGGTAGACTGCAACACTTTGAGTGGCGGCATCCCAGGTTTTTTTGAGATTTTGAATAATCTCTTCCACTTTATCTGACCGTCCTGGTTTTGGGAAAACATGTGTTATAGATATTTTGTCAGAAAATTCGGTTAAAGGAATACTGCTTAATCCCTCGTTATATACTACATACATTGCGGAATATTTATCGGTAAGATAGACAGCAACATTTTTATTCCAATCGGTCATGTGTGCTAAACCGAGGTCTCCTCGCTTATCAAATTCATCCCACGTATTTGGCCCCTCTACAACCTGGTAACCGCCTGCATCTGGGCCGGTTTCAATGGAATACACTCTCCATTTCCAATCCCCGTTATGAAACTTTTGAACGTGGGCTGTTAACGCTTTTTCAAATTCCATGGTTTTATCCATTTTAGGAAAGTAACGTTCTACATTTATAACATTTTTTTTGTTTTGGCTGAATCCAAGCAATGGCATGAATAACAGCAAGAGCTGAATTTTTCTCATGTGACTAATTTTTTAAAAGTTAATAAAATTCAGGTGTGAATCGGTCAGGAGGGTGATGATAGGGTGTGATAACTAAAGATATATTTATTCTTCTGAATTTTTATATTTCAATCAAAAAAGACAAAAACTATTTTTATTCTGAAAGAAATTTTTTCGAATGCGCACATGTCAAATAATATTTGCCGTGCTGCAACTCATTAAGAGGGAAAGAGCTGAAACTTTATAAGTCGAATTTATCTTCAACCACGCTGCAGCCTCCTAAGTAGAAAAAAGAATACAGGTTTCCGTTAGTAGCAGGGCTGTAATATTCAAATGTATTGCAGAAGAAAAATACCTTTGAGAATAACTGTTTTTTTTGGAGCAGCATTCAGGTGCCTTCATTTTTTTAGAAATTTCTTTCATACTCATTTATCAAATTGACTTTTTGAAAATAACAGAAGATACATGAAAATGAGGAAGATTACATTTCCTAGATGCTTTTCTGCTAATTTTGCATAGCAAAAAAAGTTGAATTTTCTAGATCTGGCGGGTGCTAAGGCTCAATGAATCACTGGTAAAATCGAAAGGATGTTATGTTCAGACCTAAGATTTTAGATACACTTAAAAATTATAGCCGGCAACAATTTTTTAAAGACGTTGTTGCGGGCATTATCGTAGGTATAGTCGCGCTTCCTTTAGCAATCGCGTTCGCAATCGCTTCCGGCGTATCACCTGAAAAAGGACTGTTCACGGCAATCGTCGCGGGATTTGTGGTCTCAGCATTTGGAGGCAGTAAAGTACAAATTGGTGGCCCCACTGGCGCATTCATTGTAATTGTTTATGGTATCGTTCAGCAGTATGGAGTAAACGGATTGATCATTGCCACTTTCATTGCAGGCATCATGCTTATGATAATGGGCTTTGCCCGTTTTGGCAGCGTAATAAAATTTATTCCGCATCCATTGATTGTTGGTTTTACAACAGGTATAGCAGTCATAATTCTTTCATCACAGTTGAAAGATTTTTTTGGTCTGAATATGGGAACAGTTCCTGCGGATTTTATTGAAAAATGGAAATCCTATTTCCATCATGTGTCAACCTTTAACTGGTACGCTGTGGCGATTGGGGCGGGAACAATTTTAGTAATAATATTTTTTTCAAAAATTACTCATGTAATTCCGGGTTCATTAATCGCAATACTGTTAGCAACGTTGATAGTTCAATTATTTCATTTACCGGTGGAAACAATTGGCAGCCGCTTCGGTAACATTCCTTCTTCTTTACCTTATCCATCTGTTCCTCATCTTAACTTTGAGATAATTAAAAATTTAATGCGCCCTGCATTTACTATAGCCATTTTGGGTGGTATAGAAAGTTTACTTTCTGCCGTTGTCTCAGATGGAATGATTGGAGGAAATCACAAAAGTAATATGGAGTTAGTTGCACAGGGCGGTGCAAATATAGCCTCAGCTATCTTTGGTGGAATACCCGCGACGGGTGCAATTGCAAGAACGGCAACTAACGTTAAAAATGGCGGCAGAACACCGGTGGCAGGAATTATTCACGCGTTTACATTATTGGTTATTATGTTACTTGTTGGCAAATGGGCAATTTTAATTCCTATGAGTTGCCTGGCGGGAATATTGATAGTTGTTGCCTATAACATGAGTGAATATGAAACATTCATTCACATAGTAAAAGGAAGCAGAAGTGACGCAGCAGTGTTACTTACAACTTTTTTGTTAACAGTTTTATTCGATTTAACGCTTGCTATTGAGATCGGAATGGTGTTGGCAGTCTTTCTCTTTATGCGTAAGATGATAAAAATTAGTAACGTTAGTTCTTTTTTAAATGAGGATGAAGATGCTGATAGTAAAGATGAAAATTCGATAAATAAATATAACATCCCGCCAGAAGTAGAAGTCTTTGAATTATCGGGCCCGATGTTTTTTGGCGCTGCATACAAATTTAAGGATGCCATTAAGGTTATAGAAAAAAAGCCAAAAGTTTTAATTATAAGAATGCGTCACGTTCCTATAATTGATGCAACAGGCTTACACACTATCAAAGATGTTTTACGCATGTGCAGGCACGATAAAATACAATTAATCATTAGTGGGATACAGCCGGTAGTATTGGAGGAAATGAAAAAGTCAAGATTATTATTTCAAATTGGTAAGCGATATGTAACTAATGATTTTGCCAC
>JBDTMP010000028.1:0-23682 GCA_039934215.1 Ginsengibacter sp. | reverse complement strand
ATGGTTCCCATAAGGGACATTTTGAGCATGAAGCAATCGCTTTTGACTTACCTCCAAAGAAAGCGTTGTAAGTCTGATAACAGTGAAATTTACGGGATTTATAATATGACGTTTTAACAATTATTAAACCATCCCCTTCAGCTATAATAACTGTCAGGTGTGCTGCTTTATTTATTTATCAGGTACGCTTTGTGTTTTTCGAAATGTTCTGCCTGTATATGAAAGGCAGGCATGAATGTCAATAGTTCTTCAATCTTACTTGTAAAACTATTTAATACAACAATTGTTATAGCATAGTTTTCAAAGTTCTGCTGAAATTGCAAATTCTTGTCAATGGTCAAAAGTATGTCAAACTGATGTTCAACACATAATGCCATGAGCTCACCATTTTTTATACCACTCCATTGCAACTTACGCACGGTAAAAACCTCGTTGTTTTTAAGATATGGTATCAGGTGTTTTGTTACGCACTCATCAAGCAAAATTTTCATTAAGAATATTTGACGAGGTTTCAATAAGTCGCTGAGACATTTCTAATACTTTAATTACCTGTTCCCGCGTCACCCCTTGAAAATCGTCAAGAAAATAGTCAATGGTCTCTCCCGTTTCAAGATAGTCAAAAAGATTTTTAATCGGAACCCGTGTACCATGGAAAACCGGTGTGCCTCCAAGTATTTCCGGGTCAATATTAATAATGCGCTGTTCCATGTCTTTGTTTTTATTCTCAAATTTACAAAAAGCCGGCGAGTTGAAATTCACACACCGGGTTAAAGGCAGTCAAGATAATTTTGGCGTTTACAGTCATTAATCAGTTACCGTGGTATCAATAATAATTGTTGTGGATTCATTATCACGCTTCGCTTTCTTCTTAAAAAACCCTCTCAATAAAAAATTGTGTTGAATTGCTTCCAGATCCTCATCAAGTTTTTTTGTGCCTGATTGTAAATTTTTTAAAGTTGTTTTAATATTGGCAGCCGCCTGTTCATCGTGAAGCAACATTCCAATAGGCGTTTTATTATTACTCAGGCCCTCATTTAAAGTATTCACTCCTTTATTAAGAGACGTGCTTGTTGTTTGCAAATTATTCATGACGCTATCGGATGTTATAGCGACATGCTGTAATTGTGAAATAGTCGCTCTCAGCCTGCTGAAAATTACCGTATCCGTTACAAGATCATTTGCCAGGGTGCCATTATGATTCAGCTTGGCCGTGTATGATGATACATTCGAAGAAAGCTTTTCAAGATTATCAGAAACTCTTTTTAAAATAGTTGCCGTCGCATTTAGCTGGTCGTACATCGTTTCATCTGTCAACAATTTTCCAACAGAACCTTTGCCATCAGCAAGACGGCTGCTTATCATTTTAAAATCGTTGGTTATATCCAGTAAATTATCATTGTTCTTTGAGAGCGTGTTCATCATTTCATCGGTGTTTAATAATTTATCATTATTCAATACATCCCCCTCTTGTATAGACGGAGTTTTGGAATTACCTCCGTAAATCTCTATGATTTTACTTCCGATCAGGCCATCTGAACTTAGCTTCGCTTTCGCATCTTTAGGAATATATTTTACAGATTGTTCTTCTATGCTCATGTCCACTTCTACCCTTCCGTTGCCTTGAAGACTCACCTTTTTTATGGTGCCCACCTTTACGCCGGAAAACCAGATATTATTTCCTTTTTGCAATCCATTTACATTGTTGAAAAATGCTTTAACGGTTATTGATTTTTCAAAAGTTTTCTTTTGCGAACCGAGTGTGAGTATCGTTAATATAAAAATAGCGAGGCCCAGGAATATGAAAATTCCTATTATTACGGCTCTTTGATTACTGGTAACTTTCATTACTGATTTATAAAATTATAATTATAAAAATTTTGTATCCTTTCGTCATCCGATTTAAAAACTTCTTCAAATGTACCCTGCTTTATAAACTTACCGTCATACAACATGGCAACTTTATCTCCGGTTGTTTTTGCGCAGGTAAGGTCGTGTGTAATTATAATTGAAGTAGTATTGAATTTGTGTTTCACATGGTTTATTAAATTATTGATCTCGATACTTGTAATTGGATCAAGTCCTGATGTGGGCTCATCATAAAGCATTATCTCCGGCCGCAAAATTAGGGTACGTGCGATTCCAACCCTTTTTCTTTGCCCGCCTGACAGCTCCGATGGCATTTGATCTATGGTTTGCAACAGTCCTACATCATCCAATACCGATTCAATTTCATTTTTTACCTCCTGCCGCGATAAATGTCTCGCATTTCTTACCAGCGGAAATGCAAGGTTTTCTCTTACCGTCATACTATCGTACAATGCGCTGCTCTGAAAAGAAAACCCCACCTCCATGCGAAGCTCCTGTAATTCTTTATTATCAAGCCTGTCCACTTCATGGCCCAGAACATTTACCATTCCGCTATCTGGTTTTAATAAGCCGCAAACAATTTTAATCAGCACCGATTTGCCTGTTCCGGATCTCCCCAGCACAACCACATTTTCTTTCCTGAACACATCGAGGTTAATTCCCTGCAGTACATGATTATTTCCAAATGATTTATACAAGTCCTTTATGGAAATTACTAATTCGTTGTGATTGGTATTTGGATTTGTAACTTCCATTCTTATCTGATGCTGTTAGTAACTTGAACAATAAGGATTTCCTCAATAAATATCAGGAACATGGAAAGCACCACTGAAGAATTAGCGGCTTTGCCAACCCCTTCTGTTCCGTTGGAGGCGTTGAATCCTTTATAGCAGCCAACGATTCCAATGGTAAATCCATACACAATGCTTTTTACTAAGGAAGAGAAAATATCAAGAAAAGAAATTTTGTCAAAAGCAGCCTGGAAGAAGGAAACAAAGCTGGTCATCTCGTTTTGATGAACATTGATGTAAGCGCCCAGCATGGCAACACCGCCGGTGTAGCACATCAATAATGGAATCATAAGCGTAGTTGCCAATACACGACTTACCACTAAAAATTTAAATGGATTTACCGCCGACACTTCCATCGCATCTATCTGCTCAGTTACTTTCATGGAGCCTAATTCAGCGCCAATATTTGAACCCACTTTTCCTGCGGCGATCAATGCTGTTACCAACGGAGCCAGCGCCCTTATAATAGCAATAGCTACAAGAGAAGGCAACCATGATGCTGCGCCAAATTCGGATAAAGAAGGCCGCGACTGCTTGGTAAAAACGAGACCGGTAATAAAGCCGGTGAGTGTAATAAGAAAAAGAGATTTATAACCTACCTCGTAGCATTGCTTAATGATTTCTTTAAATTCATAAGGGGGCTTAAATACTTCTTTAAAAAATCTCATTACAAACTGGAATGCACTATACAGGTCAAGAAAAAAACGATCAATCTTTGTAGTGATAAGATGTTGCCTGGGTGTTTTTGAAATCATATTTAGTCGATATAGAAAGAAATATTTTTCTAAAGATATTGTAAATGAAAGTGCAAAGATGTATAAAGTAAATAAGACTCTTTTGAACTTTTTATATCTTGAACCAGAATAGCAAACCTGAAATAAATATTAATAAAATATTTCCAAAAGACTAAGAATATGCAACGCCGAATGTGGAGAATACAGAAAATAAAAAGTGAGTATAAAAATTTTGCTAATACATTGCTCAATATAAATTTTGAATTGAAAAGCCTGCGGAAAAATTAACTTCCGCAGGCCTTTTTAATATCAGGCTCTGATTAGCTAAAACCAGCTTCCTGCCCATCGTTCATTTGTCTTGCTATTAATTTTTCTTCTCCGTCTTGCTGCTCCCGTCCGATGTATAAACATTGTTATTACCATCAATGGTATAAATAATAAAGTCAATGGAGGAATTCCTAACATAGATATCCATCTTCCGCCGTATTGCCTGCGCATCGGTCGTTTCAACCGCTCCGCTATCAGGTACATACTTGGCACCATTATCAAAGTCATGAAAAAAGCAAAGGCAAGGCCGAATATAATTGTCCATGAAAGCGGCTTCCAAAAGCGTGCGCTGTCTCCTCCAAAAAATATGTGGGGATTGAGATCGGAGAACATAGTAACAAAATTAATATTGAAGCCAATAGCTAATGGAATCAATGCAAGCATTGCGGCAAGTGCTGTTAGCATTACGGGAATGATCCTCGTCTTACCAGCCTGTATTACTGCTTCTCTTGTTTTCATTCCGCGGCTACGCAATTCATCTGCAAATTCTATTACCAATATTCCATTTTTTACCACAATACCTGCAAGGCCCACAATACCCAGGCCGGTCATAACCACAGAAACTTCCATGCCCGTAATTCCAAAACCAAGCAAGACACCGATAATACTAAAGATTATTTCTGTAAGAATAATTACTGATTTACTGATAGAATTAAACTGCAACACCAGGATTAAAAGGATCAGCATAAGCGCAATAATTAAAGCTTTAAAAAGAAAAGCTCCTGTTTCGGCTTGTTGGGCTCCTTCGCCTGTTTGAGATATGGTAGTGTTCGGGGCAACTTTATTAAAATTATCAATCGCTGTTTTTAATTGTTCATTTACCGCGGTGGGTGTATATCCTGAAAGTACATTAGATGTTAAGGTGATTACCCGTTTAACATTCTTTCGCTTAATGCTTCCATAGGTACTTGTGTAATCCACATCCACCAATGAAGAGATGGGAATTTGTTTTACAGCACCACCAGCCGCCTGGTCGCGGAAAACAACCTTCATATTTAGCAATTCAGAAAGACTGTTTCGTTGTACTTCGTCATTACGCAACTGGATTTTATATTCATCTTCCCCATCTTTTATTTTTGAAACTTCCCTTCCAAACAATGCCGTACGCAACTGTTGGCCAATCTGTGCAGTTGAAACACCTTCAATTTGTGCACGCTCACGGTTTACACTAAGCGTAATTTCAGGATTGGTAAGGTCCACATCCATTTTTAATTCCTCAACACCCGGTATCTGCAGGCTGTCTAAATATTGCTTTAGAGATTTTGCGGTTGAAGTCAGGTTATCAAAATCTTCACTCGCCACCTCGATATTTATAGGAGGGTCAGTTGGCGGTCCGCCTGATTCCTGGTCTACGGCTATCTCTGCACCGGGAATTCCTTTCACAACATTTCTAACAGAATCCAGGTAAGGTACAGTGGAAACGCCATCTCGTTTTTCGTATTCCACAAATGAAACCTGCACACGCCCAAGGTTTGGCTGCGCACTTTGGTTACCACTATTCGGATCTGAGGCACCGATCGCCACATTTGAAATAATGCTTTCTACAATGGGATTGGGTTTTCCTGTAGGGCCTTCGATTACTTTAGTAACCCTTTTTTCTAAAACATGGGTTATAGAATCAGTATAGTCAACACTGGAACCTACCGGCATTTTTACATAGACATAAATAAAATTAGGATCGCCTTTCGGGAAAAATACAACCGGTACCTGCCTTATGGCAAAGATGAAAACAGAAAATATAAGTAAGCCAAATGTTCCCAAAAGAAGCCAAACAGGCCTCCAGCGTGTAAGCGCCCATTTCAAAAGCGTCTCGTAGCGGCGCATAATTGCAGGTAATGCCTTGTTTTGAAAACTGTGAATTAATCCTTCAAAAACATATTTATTTAATACTACTAATAAAGATATCAGGATAAGAATATTACCTAAAAATGTAACGCCGAGCAGATCGAAAATAATTCCCGCGGCAAGAGGCAACCAAAAAGCCGGTCGTTTAAAGACTTCGGACTTTCTTTTGACACCTTCTTCGTCAGGATGATTCATAAAGTCAACCGCAAATACAGGATTCATCAGGAATGCAACGATCAACGATGCAGTTAGTGTAAATATCAGCATCGTGGGCAGGTAGATCATAAACTTACCAATGATGCCCGGCCAGAAAAGCAAGGGAAAGAAAGGTGCAAGAGTGGTAAGCGTTCCCGACAGAACCGGTACGAAAATTTCACCCGCCGCCATTTTTGCTGATTCCGTGGAAGAAAGTTTTCCCTTATTCTCTACAAATATTCTATGCGTATTTTCTATTACAACTATTGCATCATCCACAATAATTCCCAGCCCAAACAATAATGCGAAGAGCACCATGAAATTCAGCGTAACATCTGAACCCGTTATCCAGGCTGCAGCCGGTAAAAATAAGAAGGCTACAAACATGCTCAGCGGCACGGACAAGGCAACAAAAAACGCATTGGTTACTCCCATAAAAAACATGAGTATAAGCAACACAAGTATGAAGCCTATCACAATGGAATTTACAAGGTCGTTGAAGGAAGTGCGGGTAGCCTTACTACGATCGCCTGTTATCACTACATCTAAATTTGTGGGCAGTATATTACCTCTCATTTGTTCAACAGCCTTCTTTACATCGTCGGAAGTCACAATTAGATTTTCGCCTTGCCGCTTGACGATATTAAGAGTGACCACATTCTTTCCGTTGAGCCGTGCATAGCTTTCGCTATTTTTTACCGTATCTTTTATGGTGGCTATATCCTTTAAATAAATAGGCGCACCACCGGTGTTGCGAACAATTATTTCTGAAATATCAAATTCATTTTTAAACTGCCCTTTCAGTTGCAATGTTCTTTTCATATTGCCCACGTCCAGCAAGCCGCCTGAAATGTCAACATTCTCCCTGGCGACCGCACCGGCTATATCATCAAAAGTTACATTGGCGCTTTGCATTTTGAAATTATCCACGTTGATCTGGAATTCTCTTTCGGGAGCGCCTACTATATCAACCCGGGATATTTGCGGTAAATCTTCCAGTTTATCTTTTGCATCATCGGCAAATTTTTTCAACCTCATCATATCAAAACTTCCGCTGAGGTTTACATACATGATTGGGAAGTCGCTGAAATTTATTTCCTGCACATTAGGATCTTCTGTAAGATCTGTCGGGAGATCAATTTTGGCTTTGTCAACAGCATCCTTTGTTTTTTGTAGTGCGATATCTTTGGAAACATCAGTTTCATACTCCACCACAATTGCGGAATAATCCTGGAGTGAAGTACTGGTGATCTTATTTATTTTGGCACCGGTAATTCCTTTCAACTGCTTTTCAATGGGCCGTGTCACCAGGTTTTCAACATCACGTGGCGAGTTACCTACATACACAGTAGAAACATAAATAGTTGGAATTACAACATCCGGAAATTGCTCTTTTGGCAATGTTGCAAATTCATAAATACCAATAAGAGATACAAAAATGATCAGAAGGTAGATCGAGGTTTTATTCTTAATGGCCCAACTTGTAATAACGAATTCCTTAAAATTTTGTTTTAAATTATCCCTGATGCTCATAAAACTTTCATTAATATTATTGTAATATCAAAAACTATTATTTACGCTGCTGCCGTAGTAATTAATTGGCCGTCATATACTGACTGGTAACCTTCAGTTATCAACTGGTCTCCTTCTTTCAATCCCTGTTTTATCTCGATTTGGTCCCCATATAATTCACCTATGGACACTCTTCGTTTCCTTGCTACCAGCTTATCTCCTTCTTTAGCAGCCACCAATACAAACTTCCCATCCTCATCGTTTTGCAAAGTGTTTACATTTATTACGGTAGCATTTTGCGAGGAGTAATCAAGAATTTTTACTTTAGCGATCTGGTTTGGCCTTAGTGTCATTCCGGATGGCACTTTGGCTTCGGCAGTAAGGCCGCGGGAATTGATTCCGATGGACTGGCTTACGAATGAAATAGTGCTGCTAAACGATTTGTTTATGTCAGGAATTTCAATTTCAACCCGTGATCCTTTAGAAATTTTGCTTGCATAATTTTCAGGTACGGTAACTGTAATTTTCAGATCGGTTTTATTTACAATTTTTATATAACCCCCCTGTGCAGGATTCCCTGTAAATGTTTCACCTACATGTGCAGTTACCTCATCAACGGTTCCATTCACATCACTATATACATTGCTTTGATTTGCTATTGCCTGCGCTGAACTTACATTTGCCTGAACAGCCTTTAATTGATTTTCGAGAGATTCTACATTTGTTTTTGCCTGCAGTAATTGTATCTCGGTTCCAATGTGCTGGTCCCAAAGATTTTTTTGTCTTGCATACACTGATTTTGCCAGGTCAAGCTGTGCTTTAAGGCTACCCGTTTGCTGGCGGACTGCATTTACATTTTCCATTGCCACTGTATTATCCAGCCTTACTACCAACTGGCCTTTGTGAACGTGGTCACCCACTTTTACAAGAATGCCTCTTATCTGCCCACCCTGGTTACGGGGAGTTATGTAAGAAATATTTTGCGCATCTACTTTTCCCTGCAGATCCAGGAAATGCTTAAAATCCTGCAGCTTGACCGGGCTTATTGCAACCAGCTTTGGTTTTTCCTGGAGTGCGGCGCTGGTATCAAGCTTTGCAATATCCTGCTCAAGAGCGCTAATTTGCTTATCAAGCTTGTCTTTGTCAGTCTTTAGCTTTTGCAGCTCAACTTTCTTATCGTTCAATGCACCGTCCTTTTCTTTCTTACCGGTATTGCCGCATGATGAAGCAAATGCAAGGAGCACTATTATGAAACCGAGTCTTGTTATTTTTTGCATTGTATTTAAATTAAATGGTTGTTATTTTTTAATATTTTAAAGTTTACCCGCGGCTTTAAGGAAATCAATTTTAGCATTTATGGCATCATATAATGAGCCGTAGTAATTATTTTGTGCGGTCACGAGATCGGCTTGTGCATTAGAAATTTCCTGGTTGCTGCCAAGTCCCTGGTCGTATTTTAATTTGGTTGAATTGTAAACCTGCTGTGCCAGGTCTATGTTTTTCTTTTGATTATCCAGCGTGAGTATCGCGGACTTTATATTGATTCTCGACTGGGCGACATCGTTATCAATTGAAGCTTTCAAATGATCGAGGTTGTTTTGCGTTTTCATAACATTAAGCCTGGCCGTGGCTATTCTCGCATTTTTTGCCCCGCCATCAAAAATCGGGACATTTAATCTTAAGGCTAAAAATGAAGAGGTGAAATACGGCCCTTTGAAAAAATCAAACTGTTGCCGTTGGGCGCTTTTACTATAATTGCCCGCAAGTGAAAGTGTGGGAAGTTTACTTAGCTGGTATCGCTTTACATTATATTGCCCGAGTTTGATAGAATTTTCAAGGAGTTGGTATTCTTTCCTGTCAACATAATTATAATCCTGGTCAAGAAGGTTTGATTTCAATTCTTCATCTGATAAGGTATCCGTCAAAATCAATTCGTCTTTTTGTGGCATATTCATTAAGAATTTAAGTCCTGCGACGCCGGCATCGAGTTGGTTTTGAGTTTTTAGCTTTTGAGTTTGAAGATTGCTGAGCTGCACCTGCACTTTATCTACATCCAACTTTTCGGCAAAGCCATTCTGATAAATGATACGGGTATCATGGAGTAGCTTTTCAAAATTGGCGATGTTGGCCTCAATGGTATTTATTTGTCTTTCCCCAACAGCCAATTGGTAATATATTTTATAAACATTTGACTTTATTTGTTCCCTGGTAACGTCAGCAGTTAATTCAGCATTTTGAATAGCCGCTTTTCTTGCGAGCAAGCCTACGAAAACCTGTCCGTCGAATAAAAGCTGATTAATATCTATACCTGCATTTGCCGAATATTTTGCTCCAAAGGCAGCATTTATTAATCCAAAATCTGCAGGAGCCACGATAGGATTTCCGTTTCCATTTTTTACATTTTCCTGAACCAGTACTCCATAAGTACCCTGGGCAATAAAGTTAGGAAATGATTGTACTGCCACATTCGGATTGTACGTTACGCTGCCGCTCCCTGTTATTTGAGGGAAAGCTGAGGCTGTGATCTCTTTATTCTGCTGTTGCTGAAGCTTTATATCTATCAATGCGTTTTTTACCTCAACTGCATTTTGTAATGCATAATCTACGGCTTGCTTCGCACTGAAAGCGTTGGTATGAGAAGCACTATCCGTTTGTGCAACTGAAATAAAACTTATACTGCTTAGGAAAAGGATGAAAATGCTCTCTGCAATTCTTTTTGCTTTCATTGTAGTCCGGTTTTGTTCTTCCGATAGCTATCGGAATTATAATTATCAAATCTTTCTTTTTGATATTTTACTATTAACCTATAACCTTTCAGGCTGGCGATGCCAAACAAAAAATATTCAATTAATTGTTGCTGAAGTGTTACAAGAGAAAATTTATTTTTTGGAAATAATTGTTCATTAAAGGGCATCATCATTGTTTCAAGACGAACTTTAGCAACTACATCGGTGTTAACTTCGGGCCTGTACAATTCTTCTTTTTTGCCCCTTTCAATATTATCTTTTACTATTTCAAAAAGATATTTATACTTAAACTCCTTAAATTTTTTGTAAGTAGCCAGGTGGTTTCTTTCAATATCATGCAGTATTGCAGGATTCATATTATCAAACATAATCTGCAACATTTCCAATGCCTGAAAAACTTCATGTATCGCATTTTGGGAATTCAATTTGTAACCCTGGCAACAATCTTTGTTGTATTTTAGAATATCGACAATGACTGCATCTACCAGTTCATTTTTATCAGAAAATGACTGGTAAATTGTTTTTTTTGAAACGCCCAGCTGATTGGCAATTTCATCCATTGTTACCGTTTTTATACCATACCTGCGATACAGTTCATCTGCTTTTTGTTTTATTCTATCTTTAATTTCCATCGAGGCGCAAAACTATGGAAACTTTTGACGTAACCAAAGTTTCCAATATTAATTTTTTTATAAACCGCCATCCTTTCAGGATGAGCGGTACATACCATACCTTTATTTTTAATTTTAATATCATGAAATCATCTGTACGTTATCAAAAATTGATTCAATATTTTTTACAGGGATTATTGATCCTTGGGCCAGTATCAATTACTGTTTATTTCATTTATGTCATTTTTGCCAGTATTGATAATATTCTGAGGCCAGCGATAAATATTCCGGGTATTGGCTTCATTATCATTATTGCCTTTATCCTGCTCACGGGGTATTTAAGTTCCTTCTTTGTAATGGGGCGAATATTATCAGTGCTGGATAAGTTTCTTGAAAAAACGCCTGGGGTAAAACTTTTTTATTCTTTTTTAAGGGATTTCTTTGAAGCCTTTGCCGGGAACAAAAAAAAATTTACCAATAACGTTCTGGCCTGCGTTGATGATACCAATGTGTGGAGAGTAGGCTTTATTACCCAGGAAGATATGACCAGCTTTGGTATGGAGGATTATGTAGCGGTATATTTACCCATGGCCTATTCTGTAGCGGGAAATGTTTACATCGTTCCAAAAGAAAGAGTAAGATCTATACCCAACATTAGTGCCGCGCAGTCTATGAAATTCGCAGTGAGTGGTGGCGTAACGCAAACCGGAACCGATGCAACAGATGATCTATTATCTGAGTCTTTAATCCCATAAATACATTTATTTTTTTGAAAAAACTTCTGCTATTTATTTGCCTTACAGGCATTACTTCCCAAAGCTATTGCTGGGGATTTTTCGGCCATAAAAAAATAAATTATTATGCCGTTTTTTTATTGCCGCCACAAATGATGGTTTTATATAAACCTAATATAGAATTTATAGCAGAACACGCCATAGATCCCGATAAAAGAAGATACGCCGTAGCTGCAGAAGGTCCAAGGCATTATATTGATATTGACTATTATGGAAAATATCCTTACAACGAATTACCACACAACTGGAAAGATGCAGTTGCCAAATATGGTGAAGATACTTTAGCAGCCAATGGAATTGTACCGTGGCATGTACAGGTAATGCTAGGCAGGCTCACAGCCGCTTTTAAAGAAAAAAACTTTTCTTTAATTATGAAGAACAGTGCTGAAATAGGTCACTACATTGCGGATGCGCATGTGCCTTTGCATGCAAGTAGCAACCATAACGGGCAGTTAACGAATCAAAGAGGTATCCATGGTTTTTGGGAAAGCAGGATTCCTGAACTGCTGGCGGATAAACAATTTGATTTTTTTATAGGGAAAGCAGAATACATTGAAAATCCTGGAAATTTTATATGGGACAGGGTCCTGGAAAGCGGAAGAGAGGCCGACTCTGTTTTAACCTTTGAAAAAGAATTGTCATTGCAATTTCCAGGGGATAAAAAATATGCTTTTGAAAAAAGAAATAATATCGTGATTCGTCAATATTCATCGGCATATAGCATCGCCTTTAATAACAAACTCGATGGGATGGTAGAGCGCAGAATGCGGCAGGCGATATTTGCCGTCGCATCTTTTTGGTATACCGCGTGGATACAGGCAGGGCAACCTGATCTTACATCGCTGGTGTCGCAATCCTTCGATGAAAATGATCTCAAAGAATTTGAACTGCTCAATGAAGAATGGCAGGCCGGTAAAATAAAAGGAAGGGGCCATGATGAATAGGTACCCGGGTTTGAGTTATGAGTCATCAGGTATCAGATTTGAGCATTAAACTTTTGCCCATCGCTCATCATTCATAACTCGTCACTGATTACTGATACCCGTTATTTCTTATTTTTGCCAACTAAATTTTTAAAAATGAAAGAGGAACATTTTCCCTCTGCAGAAATTGAAGAGAGAAAAGGCTTTATGTATAATTTTAATGCAGGGCCTTCTGTGCTGCCACAAATAGTTTATGAAGAAGCTGCGCAGGGAGTATTAAATTATAATAATTCAGGGCTATCTATTCTTGAAATAGGCCACCGCACACCTGCATTTGAAGCTATAATGACTGAGGCAAGATCATTGGTAAAAGAACTTATGGATCTTGATGATGACCATGAAGTATTGTTCCTGCATGGAGGGTCTTCCACGCAATTCATGCAGGTGCCAATGAATCTCCTCAATGAAAAAGAAACAGCGGCTTATACCGATACCGGCGTGTGGGGAACCAAGGCTATTAAAGAAGCAAAACTTTTTGGAAATGTAGAAGTTGTTTGCAGCTCAAAAGAAGCTAATTATAATTTTATTCCCAAAGATTTTGCGGTTCCCAACGATGCAAAATATTTTCATATCACCACAAATAATACCATTTATGGAACACAATGGCAATCTATTCCAAAGGTAAGCATGCCAATAGCTGCAGATATGTGCAGCGATATATTCAGCCGCAGGCTTGACTTTAATTCATTTGGAATTATTTATGCAAGCGCTCAAAAAAATGTTGGCCCGGCAGGCGTTAATATTGTTATTGTTGACAAGAATATTTTAGGCAAGGTAAAGCGTGCCATACCCACTATAATGGATTATCGCAATCACATAAAAGAAAAAAGCATGATTAATACGCCGCCTGTTTTCGCGGTATATGTGTGTATGCTTACATTGCAATGGCTTAGGCAACAGGGCGGCATTGATGCTATAGAAAAATTAAATAATGAAAAAGCTGACCGGCTATATAGTGCTATTGATAGCAGTTCCATATTTACGCCAACGGCAGTAAAAGAAGACAGAAGCAAAATGAATGCATGTTTTGTAATGAATAATGCAGAGCTGGAGAAAAGATTTCTTGATTTTGCCAAAGAAAATAATATTTATGGAATTAAAGGCCATCGTTCTGTTGGCGGCTTCAGGGCTTCTATGTACAATGCTTTGCCATTAAGCAGTGTGCAGCATCTTGTTGACGTGATGAAGGAGTTTGAGAGAAAAAATTAAATATCATAGAAGCAATTAAATAATTAGATGATAACAATAACTCCATTTAAAGCATTGAGGCCGCAGCCGCAATTTGCAAAACAGGTAGCCTCTCGCCCTTATGATGTGCTTACCAGTAAAGAGGCAAAGACAGAAGCTGAAGGCAATCCTTATTCTTTTCTGCACATTACAAAAAGTGAAATAGATCTTCCTGCAGCCATCGATGTGCACAGCAAAGATGTGTATGAAAAAGCAAAAGAAAACCTGGATGCTTTTATAAGCCGCCCCATTCTTTTTTCAGAAAGTAAACCGTGCTATTATATTTATTTATTAATGATGAATGGAAAAAGCCAGACAGGTTTGGTTTGTTGTAGTTCGGTTTCAGATTATGAGCAAGGGCTTATAAAAAAGCATGAACATACCAGGCCCGAAAAAGAAGAGGACCGCATTAATCATATCAGAGTTACCCGCGCTCAAACTGGGAATGTATTCATTGCCTACAGGGATGTAGACGATGTGAACGAACTTATAGAAAACTGGAAGAAAAGCAAAAATCCTGTATATGATTTTATCGCGGATGATAAAATCCAACATACGGTATGGGTAATAAGCGATGAAAAAATTATTGACAGGATAACAGAATTATTTAAATCAGAAGTACCCTGCACTTATATCGCTGACGGCCATCACCGAGCAGCTTCCGCAGCAAAAGTAAAATACAAGTTAGCTGACTCCAGGGATGCAGGATATTTTCTTACCACTTTATTCCCGGCCAGCCAGTTGCATATCATGGATTACAACAGGGTAGTAACTGATATTAACGGCCTCAATGAAAATGAATTTTTAGAGAAATTAAACAGAAATTTTACAGTTGAAAAAGTAAAGAAGGCTTACACTCCCGAAGCTTCACATAATTTTGGAATGTATCTTAACGGCCAATGGTACAAGCTTACAGCGCTTGATGGCACATTCTCTACGGACCCTATCGGGATATTAGATATTTCCATTCTGCAAAATAATTTGCTTGAGCCTTTGCTTGGCATAAAAGATCAGCGCACTGATACAAGGATTGATTTTGTTGGTGGCATAAGAGGGCTTACTGAACTTGAAAAAAAAGTGGACAGTAAAGAAATGGCCATTGCCTTCAGCATTTATCCGGTGAGTATTGATCAATTATTTGACATAGCCGATACCGGAAATGTAATGCCACCTAAGAGCACATGGTTTGAGCCAAAGCTTCGGGACGGTTTACTTACTCATCTTTTAACTACGGAGCAGACCTGAATTTTAAGCATTTAAATTATTTACCACAGGCATGTTTTTTAAAGTATGTTTACCTTTATACGATGAAAAAATATTTACTGGTTGTCTTATGTTGCTGTGTTTCAATCGCAGCTTTCTCACAACAGGAAGAGGCGGAAAAACTTCATGAGAATGCAAAAGCTTTTATGCGGCAGGGTGACTATGCGAATGCCTCATTAATTTTGGTGAGAGCCTTACAACAATATCCAAATAATATAGAAATAGCCAAAGATCTTGCCTACGATTATTTTCTGCAAAGGGAAAATGCAAAAGCCTTGGAAGTAATAAAACCTTTGCTTGAAAAAGACAATGCTGATGACCAGACTTACCAGATTGCAGGTACAATTTACAAGGCATTAGGGCAACCTAAAGAGGCAGAAAAATTATATAAAAACGCTATAAAAAGTTTTCCAGAAAGCGGGCCGATTTATAATGATTACGGAGACCTTCTTTGGTCAAGGCAGGATGTGAATGCTATCAAAATATGGGAGAAAGGCATTGAAAAAGACCCATCGTATGGAAATAATTATTACAATGCCAGCAAATATTATTTTCTCACTACCGATAAAATCTGGAGCATTATTTATGGGGAAATTTTTATAAACATAGAGTCATTCACTTCACGCACTGCAGAAATAAAAAACCTGCTGCTGGATGCTTACAAAAAACTTTTTGCCGAAACTGATCTTTTGAATAATATTAAAGATAAGAACGCTTTTGAGATCGCTTTTTTAACAACTATGAATAAACAAAACAGCATTGCCATCCAGGGCCTCAATGCTGAAACTCTTACGATGATACGTACCAGGTTTATATTAGACTGGAATAAAACTTACCTAAAGAAATTTCCTTTCAGGCTTTTTGACCTCCAGGAAAATCTTTTAGAGGAAGGATTATTTCCGGCGTATAATCAATGGATTTTTGGCGCAGCCCAAAACTTATCAGCTTATCAAAACTGGACCGGCGCACATGGTGAAGAATATGTTGCATTCAATAAATTCCAGGAAGGCAGAACTTTTAAACTTCCTGAAAAGCAATATTATCATTAATAAGCCCGGTAGAATCCTGTGCATCTTTTATTTCAAATAATTTCCCCTATTTAGGCTTTCTAAATGATTATTTTATAAGCATTAGGTCATCCTAATTTCATTAAATATTTACCTCAAATATTTTATCAAATGAATATTTTATATATTACAATTGATAACTGTAAATATTGATTTGTTTATGACTGAACCCACACGATTGTTTGATTGTATAGAGCAACATTTAAAAGATGCGCCTTCCAGGGTAATGCTTGCGGGAAAAGAAAATGGAATATGGCAAAAATATACCACGACGGAAGTATCGGATATTGTAAAAAGGTTAAGCGCAGGCTTGTTAAAGCTGGGAATTACCAGCGGCGATAATTCACCGGAAGGACGCGATAAAATTGCTGTGATCTCAAAGAACCGCCCGGAGTGGCTTATGCTTGATCTTGCGGTACAGCAAATAGGAGCCGTTCTCACACCAGTATATCCAACCATAAATGTTAATGAGCTTGAATTTATACTTAATGATGCCGCGGTAAAACTTGTTTTCGTAAGCGATCCTGGACTTTTTGAAAAAGTAAATGGAATAAAATCCAATCTTCCACTGCTGCAGGAAATTTATTCTTTTGATAACGAGAGTGGGATAAAACACTGGAAGGAAATTTTATCTTTTGCAAATGATGATCTTATCAGGGAGGTAAAAACCATTTCGGATAAAATTAAATATGAAGATCTCGCTACGATTATATATACGTCCGGTACAACGGGTAAACCAAAGGGAGTTATGCTATCTCATCAAAACATTCTAAGTAATGTGCTGGACAGTATGCCGTGTTTTCCTCCTGGGGATAACATGAAGGCCTTAAGTTTTCTACCGCTCAATCATATTTTTGAACGAATGGTAAGTTATATATATCTGTATAAAGGAACTTCAATTTATTATGCCGAAAGCCTGGAAGCCATCGGTGACAATCTCAGAGAAGTACAGCCGCAAATGTTTACTACCGTGCCGCGACTGCTTGAAAAAGTTTATGACCGGATCATGGAAAAAGGCCAGGAACTTACCGGCATAAAAAGAAAATTATTTTTCTGGGCACACCGCCTGGCAACAAAATTTGAGATCAATAAAAACCAGGGACTGTTTTATAATCTACAACTTTCGATTGCAAATAAATTAATATTCAGCAAGTGGAGAGAAGCCCTTGGTCACGAGGTGAAATGCATCATATCCGGAGGCGCAGCCTGCCAGGTACGATTGATAAGAATTTTTACCGCGGCAAAGTTGATCGTGATGGAGGGCTATGGCTTAACAGAAACATCGCCGGTAATAAGCGTAAACCGGTACCAGGAAGATGGTCGGATGTTTGGGACTGTGGGACCCCTCATAAAAAATGTACAGGTGAAAATAGCCGCTGATGGTGAAATTCTATGTAAAGGTCCTAACATAATGGTTGGCTATTATAAAAGACCTGACCTCACCGCTGAAACTATGGAGGATGGCTGGTTTAAGACGGGCGATATCGGGATGATGATAGACAATAAATTTTTAAAAATAACAGATCGCAAAAAAGAAATGTTTAAAACCAGCGGTGGCAAGTACGTCGCACCCGTGGCTGTTGAAAACAAATTAAAAGAATCTCATTTCATCGAAAATTTAATGGTCATCGGCGCCGATAAAAAGTATGTAGGCGCCCTTATTACGCCCGCATTTGATTCACTAAAAAATTGGTGCCGTCAAAACAAAATTGTCGTTGCTACTAATGAAGAAATGATAAAAAATGAGCATGTACAGGAATTATTTAAAAGCGAGGTTGAGCATTTTAATAAAGAATTTAACCATGTGGAACAAATAAAAAAGTTTGAAATCTTACCTAATACATGGAGTGTTGAAACCGGGGAAATGACTCCGAAGCTAAGCCTTAAAAGAAAAGTAATTATGGAAAAATATAAAGATGAAGTGAACAGAATTTACGGAGAGCATTAATCAGCAACGATAAACTAACGGGTTCTTTTCTGCAGCCAGGTTTCTTTTCTTAATCCTGAAATATCTGCTGCTCATCTCTTTCTTCTACAGGAATTTTTTTTATGAAATCATCATAACCGTCGTCTTCATGATCGCTATAGACGCCGTAGGCATCCATACTATAACCAATAAGCCCATCGTTAGCCTCCATTAAATATATTATTGAAGAATCAGAAGGATCAGATTCCCCCTCGAAACGATAAGTACGAATTATTTTAAGATCGTCAGGATTGTAATATTTGCCGTTGCCGGGAGTAAATCCCTCCGGTGTCATGCGAAATTCCTTGTCATGTTTTTTCACGCGAAGTTTTTCTAAAACTGAGGTTACAGTTGTCATTTCTGTTTTTTCTTCCAGCATAAAATAAATTTAATTGTGTGATTTTAAACCAAAGACAAATTCTATACCCATTTGATTTCAAAGGAAGAAAAGACGCGGGATATTATCTTTATAGAGACTGATAAATTTTTATTTTATTATAAAGAGTCTTTCTGTCAATTTTTAGAATTTCGGCGGCCCTGGTCTTATTAAAATTTACATCTTTAAGCACATTCATTATTGCATCATACTCAGCCTTTGCAGCAGCATCTTTAAGATCTACTTCTTTTGTAAATCCATTTTCCCCTTTCCCTGAAACAGGCGCCGGCTCATGGCTTTTTGTATTCATGCGTGCATTTGTAATTTCCCATGGCAATACCTTGGAATTAATTTTACCTGATGGTGTAAGTAAAACTGCACGACGCACGACATTTCTGAACTCCCGTAAATTCCCCGGCCAGTTATAATTTATAAACATTTCCATTACATCATCTTCATACCCTTCTATATTTTTATTAAGCTCACTATTAGTTTTATCCAGGAAAAAATCAGCGAATAATGGAATATCGTCTTTTCTTTCACGTAAGGGTGGAAGATTAATTGAAAATTCATTGAAGCGGTGATAAAGATCTTCCCTAAACTTTCCTCTTCTGTAAGCATCCTGCAGGTTTTCATTTGATGCCACGATAATGCGGACATCTACATCCATTTCCCTGGTCCCGCCTACTCTTTTAAACTTCCTTTCCTGTATTACCCGCAATAGGGCAGCCTGTACTTCAGGCGAAAGGTTGGCTACCTCATCAAGAAATAATGTTCCGCCATTAGCGAGTTCAAAATGCCCTTCTTTATCTGTAAATGCGCCAGTAAACGCGCCTTTTACGTGGCCAAAAAGTTCACTACCTGCAAGTTCTTTAGAAAGGGTACCACAATCCATAGCGACAAAAGGCTTGTTTCTTCTATTACTTGTTTCATGAATAGTTTTTGCAATTACCTCCTTGCCTGTACCACTTTCCCCATATAAAATGATGCTGTAATTAGTTCCTGCCACAATATCTATCTGCTTGTAAACCCTTGCTGTTTCTCCATCCTGTCCCACCAGGAATTCTTTGTTGGCAGAGGTGGCATACTGGCGTTTATTCTTTTTAACAGGAGCATTTACTGATGGTGTAATCGCTTCTGCAGAAGGGGCTACCAAAGCTTTTTCAATTACATTAATAACTTCATCCGGGATAAGCGGCTTGGTTATATAATCAAAAGCGCCAAGTTTTATAACATCCACGGCGGTCTTAATATCGGAGTATCCGGTAATAATTATTACTATAGTTTGAGGGTTCGCTTCTTTAATTTTCAGGAGCACATCCTTTCCATCTCTATCCCCCAGCCTGAAGTCACAAAGCACAATGTCAAAATGTTGTTCATTAAATTTTGCAAGACCCTTCACACCGTTGTGCGCCATTTCTGTTTCAAATCCTTTTTTATGGAGAAAACGGGCAAGCAGGGTGCACATATCAAGATCATCGTCAATTATCAATATTTTTTTCTTCATATCAGTTTAAACTGTTAAGGGGATGTAAAGTTAGTTCAATTCTTTATTCTTTAATTCTGGATTTAGAACAGTCTTTTCTTCAATTTTTATCCACTCAGCAAAATCGTTGGGATAAATTTTACCGCCATATAATTTTGCATGAACCTTAGTAAATTCGGCTCCAAGATATAAAATTATAGAACTGTAGTAAACCCAAACCATTATAATAATAATGGATCCTGCCGCCCCGTATAATGTGGTAAGATTGCTTTGCCCCAGATAAAACCCAATTGCAAGTTTGCCTAATGTAAAAAATAATGCCGTTATCAGCCCGCCAAATAATACATCCTTCCACTTTATTTTGGCATCTGGCAACCATTTAAACATGAGCGAGAATAAAAACGTGGCTACAATAAGTGACAATAAAGCTTCGGCAAACTCAATAAAGTAAACACTAAAGCTGTGCACATAGCGTCCTAAAAATTTTCCAAATGCTGATACAAGGGCATTTAATATTAAAGACACGATCATAATAAAGCCGAGGCATAATATTAAGGAAAACGAAAGCAGTCTTGTTAAAATAAGCTTCCACCATGCTTTCCTGGCTTTTATTCTCAGGCCCCATATTTTATTGAAAGAATCCTGTATCTCGCCAAATATAGTGGTAGCACCGATAAGCAGGACAACAATACTCACAACACTTGCAAAAAAATTATTCCCGGTAAGGTGAATGTTTTTTACAATTTCCTGAATTTGCACCGCGGCAACACTTCCTACAAGGCCTTCTAATTGTTCGTAAAGTTGTCCCTGCACTGCATCCTGTCCAAAGAAAATAGCCGAAAGAGTGGATATGATTACGAGCAAAGGAGCGATAGAGAACACAGTATAATAAGCAAGTGATGCACTATACTTAAAGATGTCATCCGCGGAAAATTCTTTGAAAACTTGTTTTATATATGAGAAAACCGATATAACTTTTTTCTTCATTATGTAGATGGTGTTTATTTAGGTCAGGCGAATAAAGATAAAAAACCGGTGCGATAATACTAGAAATTGATCGGGATAAAAAGAAGTAAATTTAGAGTAAACATTTTACTGGCAGATAAATTGCCTCGTATATAGAAGCAAACCTGTGGAATTATAAACTCTTTTATACTTGATGGGTTTATAAATTTATTCATTTTGAAAGAGAGTAGAAAAAAAATATCGGCGAATGTAATGATAGTTGAGGATGAAAAGGATCTTTGCTATATGCTTGCACTGATACTTAAAAAGCAAAATCTAAGTACCGTGTGTGCAAATTCTATTTCTGAGGCCAGGCAAACGATAAATAGAATCAACCCCCGAATTTTATTTGTTGATAATCATTTACCTGACGGATCCGGTACTGATTTTATAGGGCAGGTGAAATCGTTATATCCAGCCATTAAAATAATTATGATCACAGCTTATGATGCTCCTGTTGATGTAAAAAAGGCGTTTAACAATGGGGCTGATTATTTTATCAGCAAACCTTTTACAAGCGCTGCTGTAAAAAAAGCGCTTTCACTCTTTGCTGCAGGAAATGCAGCTTAATCACATTTCGTAGAGCAATTTCCCCGTAAAATTATAAAATCCTTATACTCGTAACCTTTGGCAGAATTCGTGAATTGCAGTAAGGATAGGGCTTCACAGGAAAAAACAAATTTGGCAAAGTTTTATATAATATATAAACGTATCAATTTTTTTAACTTAAAAACTTAAACAACATGGGAAATTTATTATATGTAATCGCGGTAATTCTCGTAATTATCTGGGCCATAAGCTTCTTAGGCGGGTACTATACCGGTGGGATTATTCATATCCTTCTAGTGATCGCAATTATAGCAATCCTCCTGAAGGTAATTAACCGCGCCTAAATTTTATTAACTGTCACCTGGATTTAAATTGTTAACCTATAAATTTTTTTATGGAAAGCTGGAAATTGAAATTAAAAGGCAACTGGAACGAAACGAAAGGAAAAATGAAAAAAGCTTATGCTGACCTCACCGATGATGATTTGACATATGAAGATGGGAAAGACGATGAACTCGTAGGAAAGATTCAGCAAAAACTTGGAAAGACAAAAGAAGACGTTATAAGCTGGATAGAAAAGTTATAATTTTCCACCTTTTCATTAAAAAATCTAAACCCTCATTCATTAACTTGCATGAGGGATTTTTTATGTCGTTTGGTTACATTGAATAAAGTAATTCTACAATAAAAAGTAATAAACAAAGGACGCAAATATCCCATAATTAATCAAACAGTAATATCGCATCACGTTCATGTTAGTAAATAATCAATCCCCATTTTATGTGAAACTGGGTTTTAAATTCCTGGTAATTTTTTTCATTTGTTTTTTTATTTATACCGCGCAAAATATTTTGATACCTTTTGCATTTGCAGTTTTATTGGCAGTACTTCTTTTACCAGTTACACGGTTTCTTGAGAAAAAAAAATTATCAAAAGTAATTTCAATATCTATAGCAATTATTCTGGCACTTACTGTCATTGCAGGGGTCATCTATTTTCTCAGCAGCCAGATTGCGAGCTTTATGCGGGACATCCCTTCTATAAAAGAGCATATAACCGATCATTTTATCAAAATGCAGAACTGGATAAAGGAAAAATTCAACATCTCTTTCCGTGAGCAGAATGAGTACCTGAATTCCCAGGCGGAAAAACTTAAAGACTCCGGCACAGGTTATATACGTCATACATTTCTTTCTATTACCGAAGCTGTAATGCTTCTTATATTAATGCCTATATACACATTCCTGTTGTTATATTACCGACATCTTATAAGAAGATTTTTATTCGCCGCCTTTAAACCGGAATATGGTGACGGCGTTGAAAATGTTTTGGTCCAATCACAAATAATGGTTCGCAGTTATATGCTTGGGCTTTTAATTGAAATGGGGATTGTAGCGGCGGCAAACTCTATCGGCCTGCTGTTGTTAGGTATTAAATACGCAGTTTTCTTCGGGGTGCTCGCAGCCGTTTTAAATCTTATTCCATATATCGGCATGTTTGCGGCTACACTCTTTACAGTTCTCACTACACTAAGTACCACCAACAATACAAGCGATCTCGTATGGATAGTTGTAATATTCTACAGCATACATATTGTGGATGTAAATTTTTTAATGCCCCGTATTGTCGCATCACGGTTACGGATAAATGCACTTATATCAATACTCGGTGTTGTAATAGGAGGAGCGCTAACGGGGCTTTCCGGACTTTTCCTTTCCATCCCGGCGATTGCTTTTTTCAAAATTTTATGTGATGAAATAGAAGAATTAAAGCCATGGGCAATTTTGCTGGGAGATGACATAAGTTATACAAAAAGGCCGAAGCTATATTCGCGAATAAAAAAAATATCATCCCGCAGAATAAAAAATACTAAGAAATAGTATGAACCCATTCTATCCCGAAAATATTGGTAAATTCTGTATGCTTTTATGCATAATTAAAAGTAATTATAAAGGTAGTTCCTTCACCGGGTTCGCTTTCGGCGGCAATATTTGCACTATGGCTAAGAATAATATTTTGAGTATTCGTAAGTCCCAGGCCGTGCCCATTTTCCTTAGTTGTAAAATAGGGTTCAAATAATTTTCCAACATCGGCCTTGCTCATTCCTTTACCTGTATCTTTTATTTTAGCAACACAACGGCCCTTTGTGTTCTCGGTTGATAGTAGCAACGTACCATGCTCCTCCATAGCTTCGATTGCATTTACAATTATATTTAAAAATGCAATGCAAATTTTCTCATTGTTTACTAAAATTGGGCAAATATCAGGATCATAATTTTTTACAACTTTAATTTTTTTCAATTCAATTCTGTCCCGGGCAAATTCAAGGCTTTTATCG
>JBDTMP010000027.1:0-5497 GCA_039934215.1 Ginsengibacter sp. | reverse complement strand
TTGCCATCGGCGGAAGTCAATTCAATATTGTAAGCTTCTGCTCCATTTATATTTTCTTTTCCTTTCAAAACTGCCTGGTACCCTTTGGCTTTATAATTTACAAGCGGCCCGGAAATATCAAGCTGGCTTTGCATTGATTTTAATACGGGTGCTGGAATTTCATTAGGCTTATCAGAACGCATGGGAATAAAAGACCATCCCTTTTCAGGTGTCACAATTGTATACCCCGCATTTCCGCCAAACTCAAAGTCCGCTCTGAATAATTTGCCTTCTACCTTTGTAACTTTTACCTGGACTTCACTGCCCATCATTTGTCTTGTTCCTTCCATAGAAACGGATTGCACGGAATTTAATTTATCGATTCCGCCGCGGGCATTTACATATTGATTTATGATCTCGTCAACTGATTGTGCAGTGGCAAACTGAAAGAACACGAGTGCCAGTATAAACAGTACAAAAAGAACAATATTTTTCATGGTGAAGAATTTTAATTGTGCAAGATAAAGCAATAAACAAACCCCGATTTTTTTCGTCCTTTTATAAGCGATAAATTTAAGCCGTTGTAATTTTAGTTTCAGAATATTTTTAAAAAAATTGGCGATGAATTTTAAGGTAACAGGAAACATTGTAGATATCGGGAACCGGCAAATCTTTTCCGGCAGTATATCAGTTGCAGATGGAAAAATTGTTTCTGTTGATAATCCTAACCCGCAGGAAGATGATTTATTTTTTATACTTCCGGGATTTATAGATGCTCATGTGCATATCGAAAGTTCTATGCTCGTGCCTTCAGAATTTGCAAAGCTTGCTGTAGTGCATGGTACCGTTGCAACCATAAGCGATCCACACGAAATTGCAAATGTATGTGGTATAAAAGGTGTTGAGTTTATGATTGATAACGGGAAAGAGGTCCCTTTTAAATTTCATTTTGGTGCACCAAGTTGTGTGCCCGCCACCATTTTTGAAACATCAGGTGCCGCGCTCAATACTGAAGATGTTGAAAAACTTTTAGCTAAAGATGAAATTAGCTACCTGAGTGAAATGATGAACTTCCCCGGCGTGTTGCATGGTGATGAAGAAGTGATGAAGAAAATAAATTCAGCAAAAAAATATAAGAAGCCAATTGATGGACATGCTCCCGGGCTGCAAGGAGAAGATGCAAAAAAATATATTGAAGGCGGTATGCCGGGCCAGGTAGTTATAAGTACCGACCATGAATGTTTTACAAAAGAAGAAGCGGCTGATAAATTAAAATACGGGATGAAGATTTTAATTCGTGAAGGAAGCGCCGCCAAAAATTTTGAAGCATTGATTGACTTACTAAATGATCATCCGGATGAAATAATGTTTTGCAGCGATGACAAACATCCTGATAGCCTTGTGAAGGGACACATTAATGAGCTTTGTAAAAGAGCGGTGGCAAAAGGCGTTAATGTTTTTAACGTATTGAATGCCGCCTGCATCAACCCGGTTAAACATTATAAAATGAATGTTGGTTTATTGAAACCAGGTGATGCTGCAGATTTTATTGTGGTAAAAGATCTCATAAATTTTGAAGTGGTCGCCACTTATATCAATGGAATACAAGTCGCGGAAAAAGGTATTTCGAAAATTTCAGTAGCAAAATCTAAAGTGATAAATAATTTCAATTGCAATAAAAAGGAGGCAGCAGATTTTAAATTTCCAGTCATTGATTTTCCTTCGGAAATTGAAGCCATTGAAGCTTTGGATGGACAACTTATTACAAATAAGAAAATAGTAAAACCAATAATTGAAAATGGATTTTATAACAGCGATATTAAAAATGATGTTTTAAAAATAGTTGTAGTTAACCGCTATCATGATGCGCCGGTTGCAAAAGGGTTTATTAAAAACTTTGGTCTTAAAAAAGGCGCTATTGCATCTTCTGTTGCACACGATAGCCATAATATAATAGCCGTGGGTGTCGATGACGAGAGTTTGTGTAAAGCAGTAAATCTTATCATTGAAAAAAGCGGTGGAATAAGTTGCGTTGACGCTACAAATTCATCTTTTGTTCAACAGACACCTTATGAAGAGAAAATATTATCGTTACCTGTAGGTGGCCTTATGAGTAATGAAGATGGGTACAAAGTGGCAGAAGCATACACCGAAATTGATCAAGCGGCAAAGCAACTTGGCTCTGAATTGTCAGCTCCGTTTATGACTTTATCTTTTATGGCATTGCTTGTAATACCGCATATTAAACTAAGCGACCTGGGATTATTTGACGGAGATAATTTCGAATTTATACAGCCTCACCCTAACCCCTTTCTAAAGGAGAAAGACAATATTTCGTAAAGAGCAACCTATGATTGAAGTTTGCTACCCTTCTCCGTTATGTATAGGGGGCTATTTCCTATATTTGCCCAACTTAAAATTTATTCATGTCAGTATTAGTAAATAAAAATTCGAAAATTATAGTGCAGGGTTTTACCGGCACAGAAGGTACATTTCATGCCACACAAATGATAGAATATGGAACTAATGTAGTAGGTGGAGTTACACCCAATAAAGGAGGCACTACGCATCTTGATAAGCCTGTTTTCAACACAGTTGAACAGGCAGTAAAAGAAACCGGCGCTGACGTAAGTATCATATTTGTACCACCGGCTTTTGCTGCAGATGCAATAATGGAGGCGGCGAATGCGGGGATAAAACTAATCATTTGTATTACCGAAGGAATACCTGTGCAGGACATGGTGAAAGTAAAAAATTATTTATTAGATGCAGATGCAAGGCTGATTGGGCCAAATTGCCCGGGTGTAATTACTGCAGATGAATGTAAAGTAGGCATCATGCCGGGATTTATTTTTAAAAAGGGCAGAATAGGAATTGTTTCAAAATCAGGAACCCTTACTTACGAAGCCGCCGACCAGGTTGCCAAAGCGGGTCTCGGCATATCAACGGCAATTGGAATTGGTGGCGATCCTATTATTGGAACTACAACAAAAGAGGCTGTGGAGCTTTTTATGAATGATAAAGAAACCGACGGAATTGTTATGATAGGAGAAATAGGAGGCAGCATGGAAGCGGAGGCAGCTTACTGGATAAAAGAGAACGGAACCAAGCCAGTAGTTGGATTTATTGCGGGGCAAACTGCTCCGGCCGGCCGCCGCATGGGTCACGCAGGAGCGATAGTAGGGGGCGCTGAAGATACCGCCGCGGCTAAAATGAAAATACTTGCAGAATGTGGAGTTCATGTAGTTGCCAGCCCCGCTGATATTGGTAAAACTATGGCCGATGTAATGAATAAATAATTTGCTAATGTGATAATGTGCTGATTAGCTAATTAAGTTGCAAATCTTAAAATTGTTGCCATTAGCACATTATAGAATTGGCTAATTAGCTAATCACTTAATCTTTCCATAAAAAGGGAAATAATATTACCGCGAGCGCTATCACCATTACATCAAACCCAAGTAATAGCAGCGACATCTGCAACATCGCACCTTCTCTAAAAACTTCGCCGAACGCCGATTTAGAAAGTTTCATCAATAACATTAACTGTGGAATAATAAGTGGAAAGCCGAGGATCGCCATCACAGCGGCGTTCTGCTGCGCCTTCGCGGCAATTGCCGCCATTAGTGTAAATACAAGGCTTAGGCTCAGTCCACCTGTAAAAGCGATTCCTATAAATTTCAATTCATGGATAGCGGGGTTGCCAAATAAAATTCTAAAAAGTAAAAGGCTTACGGCGATCATTATGGACATCACCAATATGCTATAAATGAGTTTGGAAATAATGAAGCTTACAGGACTTGATATGGAATAAAAATAAAGCATACGACCTTTGCTTTCCTGCAAAAAGCTTTTTGCAACTGCATTCACGCATACGAATAATTGTATCATCCAGAAAAGCCCGTTATACACCGTACTTTCCGGCTGACCCATAGCAAGGTAGAGGACAAAAATAGTAGACGCAACATATAGTAATATTCCATAAAAAGTATGCTGCTGACGCAGCTCAAGCAAGAGATCTTTTTTTAATAAAATAAAAATTTTTGTCATTATTTGACTATACATTTATTCTTATGCATTTAATCTATTTTGCTATTGAACCAAGACTGGCACAATGCCTGCACCGGGGTTCGTAAATATCTTTTTCTCCCAGCAATACTTGGCCTCCTCCGGCAACTTTACGATAACTCACGTTTGCAATATTTCCACATATCATGCAGATTGCATGAAGCTTTGTAATATAGTCAGCAATTGCAAGCAGGTTTGGCATTTGCCCAAAAGGCTTTCCTTTATAATCCATGTCAAGCCCTGCAACGATCACCCTTACACCTTTCAAAGCAAGTTTTTCACAAACTACCGTTATCTGGTCATCAAAAAACTGGGCTTCATCAATGCCTACTACATCTACATCCTGCGCCAGCAAAAGAATAGTTTGAGAATTATCAACCGGCGTTGAAAGAATTTTGTTTTCGTCATGGCTTACTATTTTCACTTCGTCGTACCGCACATCCACTGAGGGTTTAAAAATTTCTGCTTTGAGATTTGCAATTTTTACACGGTTCAATCTTCTTATTAATTCTTCAGTTTTACCGCTGAACATGCTTCCGCAAATAACCTCTATCCATCCTCTTCGCTCTCCTTTATAATTTGGTTCTATAAACATTTTTTGTATTTCATTTTGATTTCAATTTGTACCTTAGCCTCAATTGCAAGGTTAATGATTTATGTTAAATTCAAAACAAACATTTTTCATTTGCACAAATAAAAAAATTCATTTTTTAAAATTACAGATGGAAAGAGTGTCCACACTCATAAGAAAATTACAAAAGCAGCTTGACGAAAATAATTCTGCTGAAATGTTGCTGCATACTGCTAAAATGTTAGTCGCTGAATTGGCGGGAAATGAAGAAAATAAGCCGCAAAAGAGCCGCGGGAGGGTGTCTGTGATTATGCCTCTTATTGCAAATATGGTGTATAAGGAGTCCGATTCTCCTGGCATAGAATCTGAAGAAAAATTAATTGAAATATTGCAGGTAGATGAAAAATTAATTGAAGAAGAGCTGGAGCAAATTAAAAAACATGCTGAAGTTGTAAACTCTTTAAGCGCCAATGCGAAGCCGGGTTTTGTTTACGACCCTATTGAAGATATGCCGACACTTGCTCATCAAACTCCAATAGAAAAAAAGCAAAAAAAAGAAAACGAAATCCCTTTCGAATATCCGGAGTCTCTTAACGACCGCCTGAAAGAAATAAAGATTGAACTTTCCGAGAAACTTACTGATATGCCTATAAAGGATTTAAGAAAAGCCATAGGTGTAAATGACCGGTATTTATTTTTAAATGAATTGTTTCGTGGTGATGAAGCGATGTATGAGCGGAGCATTAAAACTATTCAGAATTTTTCGATATTCGCTGAAGCAGAGTATTGGATAAGGAGAGAACTTAAAGTAAAAATTGGATGGCTTGACAGCGATCCTGTCGTTAAGCAATTTGACCAATTGGTAAAGAGAAGATTCGC